>JALVQM010000296.1 GCA_027025615.1 Desulfobacteraceae bacterium
GAACGGGTCACCGCAAGAGAGGACCTGTTTTCACCTTCTGTTACCAGGACAGTCAATTTTTCTGGTTCTTTCTTCAACGGACAAAGAGTCTCCAGCGAAATAGATTCAGTGTATGGCTGACATCATCATGTATTGCTATGCGGGGCAACTCAAAAGGGTGCGTAGTATTATTTACAAATCCCCTTTGTGTGGTGACTGCAGCCTTGTAGCCGCAGTTCGGCAGCATCTCAATCACCTCTTGAGAGAAATTTCCATTGGGATACGCTAACAGCTCTACATGGTCGCCTGTTTCCATTTCCAGTTGCTCTCTTGAAACGGTGAGTTGATGCTGTAATTCCTGCCTATGAAGTTGATCAAGCAGGACATGCGATATTGTGTGGGAGCCAAACGACACTAAACCACTCTCCTTCATCTCCCTGACTTCATCCCAGTTTAATAAGAGTCTCTCACTTTTTCCTTTGCAAACCGCTTCACGATACTCAGTGCACCCTTCGATCAACTCTGCTCGTCTCATAGGATTCAGACGTTTAACAGATTCAACAATGCTGTCAATCTTTTCAGCAACACTTCCACGTTCTGTGCCCGTAGTGTTAAGTATATCTAAAAGACCTGCAGGCAACAAGCTTGTTTTACCCTTTTTGCTGGCATGAGAAATACACCAGGCAACTTCCTCCGGCCAAAACCATTTGGCCGTACCAATAAAGCCGGTAGTTAAAAAAATAGTGATAGGCAAATTAAGTTCACAGCATAAAGGGTAGGCATACAGGTAGTTATCCAGCCAGCCATCATCAAAAGTGATAGCACAACACCGAGATACGTCCACTCCAGACTGTAAATGCTGAACCAGATCCTGTAATGAAACAACATCATATTTAGACTTCAGATAAGTGAGCTGCACCCTGAGGCTATCAGGAGTAACATACATGCCGGCAGGCACAGGTACAGGAGACTGAACGGGATCCGGCAACACACGATGGTACATTAATATTAAAGCATTTCCCTCAATTTTTTGCCGACTCTGGTATTCAAACCATCCTGTCAAGTTCAGCAGAGCAGCAAGAGACTGTTTTATCTTTGAGGCAGGCATGTTAGTCAACACCTGCGAATAAGTTCAGCAAGACAACGATCAACAAGTCGAAAGCAACTCCGGGTTCATCGGCACCCCAACTGTAAGGGGCAGCAATATTACGGAAAAGAGAGTATTGGACAGGGGCAATCGTTCGTAACACTTGAATATTATTTTTTTCAGGATAGAGTTCAATGATTTTTTATATTGCCAATGCTCAACAGGTAAGATGAGGTTCGCACCCATTATATCAGCTGTTTACCCCTTTTGGCACGCCTCTGCGCCAAGGAACATGAATATTCCCCAGCAACCTGAACGGAATCAGCAGGGGAGAAGTTTATTTTCATGCCGTATGAGGACGAAACAACTGAAAGCTATGAGAACAATTCACAAATCTGCCTCTTGATTGTTTCGTTATCCCCTTGATAATTATTAACATTTGAGAGAATCTGATCATAATCGTTTTTCCCCTCCAAAATTTCACTCATTTTATCAAAAAGTGCTTCTTCTTTGTTTTCAACTATTAGGCCATATTTTCCATCTTCCAGAATCTCACGGGGACCAACCACATCAGTGGTTAAAATTAGCTTTTTCAACAAAAGAGCCTCCTTTATCACTATTCCATAGCCTTCAAAGTTGCTTGCAAGAACAAAACAATCACAGGCCTTAATGTATGGATACGGATTTTCATTCAGTCCAAGTAATGTGACACAGTCTCCTACCTGTAATTGATCGATTAAATTTTCAAGGTAGTTGCGCAACGGCCCATCTCCAATGATTTTTATTTGAAAATCGTATCCTGTTTTTTTCAATCTTGAAGCTATTCTGATCAATCGATCATGGCATTTCTCTTTACGCAACATACCTACAGACAAAAAGGTAAATTTAGTATTCCTCACCTCTTCATATGTCGACAAGGTTAAAATCTTTTCTTCGTCAATAAGGTTATAGATTACTCGAGAGTCAATATGCAAATCTGGCAAGCATGCAAAAAAGGATTGCTCAGCAGCTTTTGATACACTGACAACCCTATCAACAGCTTCATATATTTTTTTTAATTCAGCTTCGGTCAAGCCAATGTCAAGCTTCGTAAAATCACTATGCACCCATGCTACTTTACTAACATCACATTGTATGTCCGACAGTAGAGCTGTAGGCTTCCCTTCCAGAAAACCCACTACAAAATCATATTCATGGGTGCGTATAAAATTATTAATTAAATAACGACGATACGGGCGAAGTTTTCTATAAATCAAAAAATGAAACCTTGACTCAAACAGCGTGTAAACAGTACATAATCTCTCCATTTCATCCTTGAGAGCACCTCGCCGAAAAAAAACCAGGACTTCGGCATGAAAACCAGCAACAACTAAGGTTCGTACAATATCTACAAGTAACTTTTCAGCTCCCCCCATCCCAAAACTATTGGTGACAAAAAGTATTCTTTTCTTACTCATGAGCAGATGTATATTTTTTTCGGGCTACGGTTTGCAGGCAGGTCATCAAGGCGCAATGAATCCAAAAATAAGGATAGTATAAAACCGTCACAAAAGACGCGCTGACAAGGTATCCAACAAGAGCAGAATCAAAACCATATGAAAGGGTTGCCAAAAATTGATCAGGACATCCTCTGGCCATTTTTCTCACACGACGTGTCATAAAAAAACAGTTGATTATCATGAGGATATAAACAGTCAGGCCGCTAAATCCCAACTCTGTGCCGCACTGGACAAAAATATTATGCACAAGGGGCGTGCCTTTATGCACAGGATCATAATGAGCCGGATAATATTCAGTCCATGCTTCAAAGCCAATTCCCAAAACAGGGTACTTTTTCATTGTGTCCCAACCATGTTCCCAACGTTCCATGCGGTGCAGTGATGTTTTATCCTTCCCGGAACTTTCAAGCCGGTTCATAAACTGTGGAGGAATTGCCACATATACCACCCAACTGATCAAACCGACAGCGATAACCCCAAAAAAGAATACTTTCGGACGTTTCAGTAAAGACCATACGGCTGAGCCTGCCAGTCCTACCAGTGCCCCCCTAGAGGAGGAAGCAATGGCTGTGCCGACTCCGGTGACAGGCAAAGTAATAAGTGCAAGCAACCATTTTTTTGAAACATGCTTGCGGACTGCCAGAATAAAAAAGAATGATAGAGGGACAAAAATGCACATCTGGATTCCCACCTCACCTGAATTATGGAACCAACCAGGAGCGCCCGTTATGCCCCATCCAGCAAAAGAGAACCCCCTTTTTAACCAGGTAATAAATCCATGCTGTGACATTTTAAAGGAAAACAGAAGGAATGCAGAAACATAGAGAAAAAAACGACGTTCATTGGTGACAATATTAATGATAAGAAAATAAATAACAAACCAATCGAAAAAAGACCGTAACTTGCTGAAAGAAACATTCGAATATTCCGAAATAAGTGAAGATAATATCACCACTATCCCATATAATATTATCAATCGGCTTAAAACAGACGGTGAGCTTTTCCCAAATTCATTGGAAAGTATCGCCGTACAGAGCGCCAGGAAAAGTATTAACGGAACAAATGGGAGTACATCTATAGCCGGATAGACGGATTGCGGACGAACATACTCAAAAAAAAGATAGAGACAGATGAAAAAGAAGGGCCACCCTTCGGCACGGATAGCTTGGCAGATGAATTTGATATTGAGCGAATATAATTTTTCCACTAATAATTGGGGTTAATTTTTGAAGGCTCCTTTAATCGTCACGGATTAAGGATACTCCTATAAATCTGTTCGACCTGACGAGCGTATCTTTCTTTTGTAAAGAGCTGCTCGACCCTCAGTTTTCCTTTTTTGCCCATATCGGCAGCCAGTTTCTCATTATCCAACAGAGTCTTTATTGCGCATGCCATTTCCTCAGGATTACCAGGCTCAACCAAATAGCCAGTTTGATTATTTTCTACAATGTCGATGGGACCTCCCATTTTAGTTGCCACAATAGGTTTTTCCATTGCCATTCCCTCAATAAGTACCATACCAAAAGGTTCTGGGGTAATTGAGGAATGGACAATAACATCCATTAGTCCCATGAAAGCAGGTATATCTTCCCTGTAACCTGTCAAAACAATTCTCTCTTCGAGCCCAAGACGCTTGATAAGCTCCCCTACCTCTAAAAAATATTCGTTTTCTCCATCAGAATAATCGCCTACAATAAATGCCTTGGCATTAGGTACTGTCTGAAAAACTAGCGCAGCGGCATGGACAAATTCCTTAATTCCTTTCCATTTAATTATCCGTCCAAATATACCAAATAGTTTTGTGTCATCTTGAAGATTAAATTCCTTGAGCAAATAAGCAGAAGAAACTTGACTATTGAATTCCTCAAGATCAATAGCATCAAAAATAGTAACAATCTTGTCATCTGGAACAGACAAACGTAATAGATTCTCCCTTATCTCTCCTGAAATGGCAATATGGATATCAACAAATTTCGCATAAAGTTTAGTCACAGAATCTACTTCTTCAAAATCACGCAAATGGGCAACGCATGGAACTCTAAGAAATTTTGCTGCCAAAATTCCAGCTAATTGCGTT
>JALVQM010000297.1 GCA_027025615.1 Desulfobacteraceae bacterium
CCACCAGAAAGTCGGGCAGTTATCAATGGAGGTTGATTTCCTTGAAAAAAAGTGCAGGCAGTTGGGAATCCCCGTCAAAGGACTCGCCCCCGTTCCAATCACAAATCTTGCGTCAATGGGTCATTTCTACAAAAAACGGGTCATCCGTATCTATCCGTTATACTTACCGGCACTATGTCTTTTTATCCTGGGCCTGCCCCTGGATATTGCCAATCTTCTTGCTCCGAGTGGAGTCAGGTAATGGCCAAAGAAACCTGTACGATTGTTCATGTTCTGTATTCCTTTGCCACTGGCGGCATGGAAAATATCGTTGCCACAATTATTCGCGAGGCATCTCCCGGATTTCGCCACATACTGGTCTGCCTGACCGAATCCGGAGACTCAGCACGACACCTGCCGCCGGGCATCGAGGTTATCGAGCTGCATAAATCACCAGGCAATTCTTTCCGTTTTTTCTGGCGACTATCCCACTGTTTAAAAAAACTCCAGCCGGATATTGTCCAGAGTTACAACTGGAGCGGGATGGATGCTATTATTGCAGCCCGTCTCGCCGGTCTGAAACATATTATTCAGAGTGAACATGGATGGGACATGGTTGATCCTGACGGACTGGATCCAAAACGATTGCGCATCCGCCGGTTCCTGTCACGCTGGACAAGCGCCTTTACCTGCGTATCCCGGCAAATGGCTGGCTGGCTCAGGGAAGATGTGCGGGTTCACAGCCCGGTATTCCATATTTATAATGGGGTAGACACCACTATTTTTCATCCCGGTTCAGACCGCAAGATACGACAGAAGCTGACCATTCCAGACACCTCCTTTGTGCTGGGAATTGTCAGCCGACTGGATCCAATCAAGGATCACGCCCTGCTGCTGCGGGTATTTTCCCGTCTGCACAGGAATCACCCGGAAACAATCCTGCTGATCGTGGGTGATGGCCCGGAGGAGCAACGGCTGTGCGAGCTTTCCGGAACCAATGTCCTTTTTTTAGGAAATCGACCGGATGTGCCTGATATTCTACGGGCCTTCGATGTGTTTGTTTTGCCATCATTCAACGAGGGGATATCCTGCGCAATCACCGAGGCCATGGCCTCTTCGCTGCCAGTGATAGCTACAAAGGTAGGTGGAAATCCCGAACTTGTCGAGCACGGCAAAACAGGCTTTCTTTTTCCCGCCGGCGACGAAAAGAGATTGCTGGAACTGTTGCAACGCTATATATTGGACCATCAACTGGCCAGGCAGCATGGAAAGGAAGGAAGAAAAAAAATAGTCAACTCGTTTTCCAATGAAAATATGATAGAATCTTACGAACAACTCTACCGAACTGTACTCAGCTCCAACAAAACGATTTAATGGCATCCACCATCCAACCAACGGCTCTTGTTCTAGCCTACTACTATCCGCCTGACAATACCAGTGGGGTGTTCCGTACCCTGTATTTCTTTAATCATATTGCCCGCCGGGGCAACTGGAACATCTGTATCCTGACACTTGACCCGAACTACTACCAGGCCGAACAGAAGAAGGATGATCATCTACTCGCACAGGTTTCACCGGACATCAAGGTCTATACGGCCAGAGCTATCTTTCCCCGGGAAGCGCTTATTTCTTTGAAAAAAAACGCCCATCGGCAGGAGAACAGGAGGCTGGACGTCAGGGGGGAGCCAACTGCTCCATCTTCATCCCCGGTTGGCGATACAACTGGCTGGTGGCAACGGTGCAAGGATATTCTCACCGAAGAGATCCTCGCCTTTCCTGATAATAAAGTCGGCTGGCTTCCTTTCGCCTATCACCAGGCACGGAAAATTATCAAGAAGCAGGAGGTCAATGTCATCTACTCCACCGGATCTCCCTGGAGCAGTCATTTGCTCGGCTACCTGCTCAAGAAAAGAACCGGCCTTCCCCTGGTTCTTGATTACCGGGATCCATGGCACGGTAACCCTTATGACAAGAAATGCCACTCAAGGGTCTATCAAAAAGCAATATTCCGACTGGAAAAAACTATTATAACCTCGGCCGACAGGGTACTCTGCAATACCACCCGGTTACAGCAATTTTACCAGCAGACCTTTGGGTGCAATGAAAAGTTTTTTACCCTGACCAACGGCTATGAGCAGATCATGGACCAGGATGCACCGCTTCGAAAGGATCCGGAAGAGTTTGTGTTGGTGCATGCCGGTTCTCTTTATAGTGGAAGAGATCCGAGAAATTTTCTCAGCGCGGTTGTACACCTGTCCATGCAGCAAGGTATACCGAAAATACGGGTCATCCTGGTGGGCGCAGGCGAGGAAATTCGAAATTTCATTGCCGAACAATATGGCGCCACTGTATTGGATGACTTGTTTGTTGTCACGCCCAGGGTTGCCCATGAGGAATGCCTTGACTACCTTCGCTCAGCAGATGCCTTGTTGCTTTTTCAGCAGGGCACAAGCCTGCAGGTTCCACGAAAATTGTATGAATATATTGGACTCCGCAAACCGATCCTGGGCATCTGTGAAGAAGGGGAAACAGAAGATATAATTTTACATAACAGGCTTGGTCTCTCTGTGCGTGATAATGAGGAGGCCATACTGAAGGCCATTATCGAGCTACAAGAACAAATTGATACCTGGTCTTGTGAACTATTTTGTCTGAAAAAATTTAATAACCAAAATCTTTCGGTTACGATTGAAGAGGCATTATATGATGTTGCAAACCTGTAGTTGATGTTGTCAATTATTGAGAACTGCATGCTTTATTTAATGTTAATATTCAATTGAATATGTCGCCATATAATCTATCATTGCAAACTTATAATATTTATCTAAATAACATGCAATTGTGTCTTCGTAAAGCCTACCTAATATTTTTTTCACTTGTAGCTGGTAATTTGCAAGGTGATCAATTTATAACTAATAAAATAAAAGGAGGATATCGCTGTATAATATGGCCAAGTATTGCAAGAATTACAGCAACATTAATGATTTTTATTTTCCACTATTATTCGATTCAATACAACAAGATTCTTCCCATAGATGTTCCGGCAATATTAATTTTCTGTTTCTTGACAGGATATTTAATTAACCAAAATGTTGCAAATAAACGACAATGGATTGCTAAGCATTACCTTAAAATAATGGTTCCTTTCTGGGTTGTAATGTTTTTTGTTCTGCTTGCAAACTATTTCGTAACGTATAAACATGTATTTATTGCTAATACATTTATAGTTTTGCTCGGTGGAGGACTTTTTGTTTCCGAAAAACTATATGTTATATCGTGGTACATAACTCTTGTATTGTTGCAATATTTATTCTTTTTGTGCCTGCTCAGTGTAACTGGCTATTTGTATAAATTGGGAATAATATTAATTTCTTTCTGTATATTCCACTATATAGTTAATATGGACTGGTATTATATCGCAACCTTGATAGGTTACTATAGTAAATTTTTTAAAAAAACATTTTTTCCTCAGAAAATAAATAATAGCAAGAGTAAAATTTGCAAAATTTTGTTTTTAATACAACAATTCTGTTATTGTTTTTTTTTGACACATGGTGGCATATTGTTACTATGTCATAATGTTCTAGATATAAATAATAGTATTTTATTGTTGTCGATTTCATTTACTATAACTTGTATATCTACGATAATCTGTAAACAAATTAGCGATATTATTTTATTGAGATATATATGAGTATTCATGCCATTATAGTAATATTTTTCATTGCCGCCGGATTTACATTCAGTTTAATGAAGGATCCTTTTTATGGAGTAGTTACATATGCTTTCATATATTTCAATTATCCTCATCCCGTTTTTAATTGGTGGGCAATTGCTTTGCCGGAATTGCGCTGGGCCCTGACCGCAACCATTGTCGTTTTGATTTCAATAATTTTGCATAAAGATAAATTGAATCGTATTTCGGCAATAACTGCTACAAACTACAGAGTTTTTCTGACACTTTGCCTGCTCATGCTGGTAATCAGTCCAGTAGCCGTTTCTCCGGAACACAGCTATACCAAGTTATACGATTTCTTCCGCTATACCATCTGTTTTGTGTTCTTTCTCAAGTGCATTCCCAATATGAACAGATTTGAAATCTTGATTTGGGTCTGCCTGCTCTGTTGCCTGAACCTTTCCTGGGAAGCATACATTCACCCGGAATACCGTCATGGCGGACGACTGGAAGGTATCGGCACCCCGGATTCCACGGATTCCAACTTGTTTGCCACCGTGCTCATGATGCCGGTCCCCTTTCTGATCACCGAGGTGCTGTTTGCCAACAAATATCGCAAGGGCGCGGCCCTGGTTGTGGCGGCCTTTGTCCTGAACGGCATCGTCCTGACCGGCAGCAGGGGAGCGATCATCGGCCTTGTTGCCGTCGGTCTGACCTTTCTGTTTTTCGAGCAGGACCGCAAGGTAAGAAAAAAAATTCTGCTCGGTGTCGTGTGCGCGGCCCTCCTGTTCGTCAAGTTGCTGGATCCCACCTTTATAGATCGACTGGTTGCCACCGGGAAGGGCGGGGATTCCACAGGATCGGGACGCACGGAGATATGGGCCTATGGCCTCAAGATGGCGGCTGATTATCCTTTCGGGGCAGGAGGATACGGATTTGAATACCTCTCATCGTCCTACATGCCGGAAAGAC
>JALVQM010000298.1 GCA_027025615.1 Desulfobacteraceae bacterium
TGGTGTCACCCAATCCAAACTGCGTACCGTCATCAATGCCCAACGCAGGATTGTTGGTCATTCCTGACGGAAGATAAGTCAACGGCATGATCGTCCGTGTTACCAGGGTCCAGTCATCACTCCAGTCGATGGGAATGACCGGTTGAAAATTGGCGATATTCTTTGTCTGATCGTCAGGGCCTGCATTGAAGTAGGTATTGTTTTGAATGGGAATGCTGTACATCGCCGTCAGCGGGTTTTGTGTCGCTTTGGCGATTTCCTCCTGCGACATCTCCGCCGAAGCCAGTACAGGTATCAGCAAAAGCGCTAAAACGATCGTGTTTTTAAGACTGCTTTTTATCATGACAATTCTCCTTGAAAGATATTCAATTACCCAATGTCGATATAATAAACAACTAAAGTCCGCGAGTAAATTGATCTATCGGGACTTGACATTTATTAAATATCTAAACATCGTTGCTATTGTTAATGAAAGCTGAAACCATTTTTTATCACGTAACATTTTTACCTGCCTAACCGTTGCCCTTCAGCAGGCGTGGCTTTTTGCGCTCCGCTGCAAGAGCATGGTTAGCCGCTGTTGCACTAATCATAATTTCATTTTGCTCGTGGGACAACTTGGAGTTTGAGCATGACCTCGCCGTAGCCATAACACTCAACACCAGCATCCGGACATCGAACATACCGCATAAAATGAAAGTCATTCGGCTCAAGACCTTCGCTGAGCCTCTCGTTGATCAGTGCCACTGGGATTACAAGTTGCGATATCAAATACACGCACATTTTTTTCGGACAGAGCTTGGATATAAAATTGCCATCCACATCGAGGATGAATGTTTGTCCGATTTTGTGTCCTGAGTTGCAGTGCTTGGCGCTAACTACTTCGGCCTGAATAGAATACTTGGAGGCTGCCTGGGATAGGCGCTTTACCTGTCTGATCCGATGGCCCCCTTCATGGAAGATTTTAACTTCCGATTCTGTGTATCCTACTCTTTGGCCATAGCGCCGAATGATTTCTTCTGTCATACTGTGCTCCTCTTTGATATCTGGCCAACAATAACGGCCGGCGTCAGGGGTGACTCTACTCTCGCAGTCCCTTGCACACCGATGTTAAGTTGTCAAAAAATCCGATGCGAAGACGGAAGATGTGATCATTTTAACCTTTTTCCGATCTATGGGAGATATCTATCCCTTGACAACCGAAGACCATATGGATGTTCTGTGATTCACGGTTTTATTTCAATGGGCGTACCAACATCAACTAACTCCCACAGCTCATCCATATCGCTATCCGATAAAGCTATACATCCATCAGTCCAATTGAAAAGCTGGATGATGAATGATAGCCATCCATATCCATTTTTCTGACCGTGAATCATAATCTGACCACCAGGCTTAACACCCAGTTCCTTAGCTCGCCGTTTATCCTTTTCATTTGGATAGGATATATGAATTGCCTTGTGAAAAGCACTGTTCTCATTCTTGTAATCAAGTAGGTAGCGTCCTTCCGGAGTTCGTTCATCCCCCTTCTTTAACTTGTGGCCCTTCGGATTTGCACCAAAAGCCACCCTAAATATCTTGAGTGTTTTACCGTTATTTTTTAGATAGAGTTTCGATTCAGATTTTATCACCACAACGAGATCTGCCTTCTCAATGCCTAAGGCATATGTCGGTATAAAAAGAATAAGTATGATGCATGCAAATCTCAATATATTCACATAATGCTACGGCTCAGGGGCGGCAAACATGCGGGACAACAAACTTTGAATAACTACTGAACCTTATGAGGGGGGATGAGTTTGAAAAACCTACGAGCCGTTTACCGTCCCTTGCAGCCGATTGATAGTTATGGCCTTCCCTCAGATGAAAGGTTAGACTTCTATCTTTTCTTAGATTCCGTCATTTGTATAGTACACTTTTAATTTTTTAGTTAATGCAGCAGGTGTAATCGGTTTGGATATGTAATTAATTCCATACTCAAGCACACCATGATGGGCAATAATATTTTCCGTGTGACCGGACATGAAAATAACCTTATGATAAAACAGGAAAATGATGGCAACAGAGAGAATGAACATCAATAGCAGGCTCTGAAAGACAGTTATGATAATCATGTATTTAGCTTTTGCGAAAGCCGATCGTTTTGACGTCTCAACCGCAAGTTTGCCGAGGAATATATTCCTTCCCTTGTCCTGGTGATGAAGAGAAACTGCTTTTTTATGACATTGTCACTGCCCGGCATTCCATTGCTGACGACCGTCTTTTCGTTCTCATCGGTTATTTGAGAATAAACAATGTCACTATTGAGAAGAAAACCCTT
The DNA here is from genome assembly GCA_027025615.1 of Desulfobacteraceae bacterium. Lineage (GTDB taxonomy): Bacteria > Desulfobacterota > Desulfobacteria > Desulfobacterales > Desulfosarcinaceae > JALVQM01. The sequence goes on from JALVQM010000298.1 coordinate 2,318, forward strand.
CATCACCAGAACCAACGCTCGAGTGTCCTTTATCCAAAGACTCTGCTCTATAATTGACTCTTTCGCTGTTACAATAGTATCGAGTTCTTTTTTTAGAAAAGAGCTTCTCTCCCGGTATTGCTGATATGATATGAGGAAGGAAAGCACCAGGGCCATTATTGCTCCAATGAATGTTGTATAAAGGGCATAACGCCTTCCGATTTTACTCTTTAACCATTCGGGCTTTCCTATTTTTTCATCTTGAATTATGAACTCCGTTAAGCTGCGGCAGATGGCTGCCTTCGAGAATACTCCGGATGGTTCCATCCATCTGCATCTGATGAATGGTCTTGTTGAACTCATCGAGTATCTTTACAAATGGTGAATCTTTTCGGATCAAAAGACGATAAGTTATCGTTTTCAGGGGATATGGATTGACAATTATGGATTTATAACCTTCAGCAAATTCACCCCCTTCATCAATCTTTTTTTGAATAAAGGCTGCCCCAAGGAAATCATTTGTGATATAAATATCAGCCCGATTATTAATGAGCATTTTAAAAGCGTTTTCGTCTTGGGGGACCCAGGTTATTTTTGCTCCTTTTAATTTTTCTTCCGTCCAACCTGAACCGATTAATTCGACAACTCTATATGCCTTAATTTCTTTTAAGGACCGTATAGACATTATTTCCTTTATTCGAGGGTTGTTTCGGCTGGTAAATATATGCTCGGAAACCAGAAGAATGGGATCTGAGCCAACGAGAAACTTTTTTCTCGGTTTAGTGAGGACGGTAATCATCCCATCAGCCCTGCCTTCGGCTACAATTTTCTGCGCCCGGGCCCAGGGATAGACTTCTGCTTTAAGCGGAATATCCAGGCGATGAAATGCTTCTGTCATTATCTGGTAAAAAATGCCGGCAGGTTTCCCGTCTTTTCCACGATAGATGATTGGCGGGTAATCCTCATCGTCAACCCAGTGAAAAGCCTTCATTTCATCTGCGTTGGCAGAATTAACCATCAATACGAACGCAAAAAATAACCAGGTAATCAGTTTCATAATAGACTCCTTGTGTAATCTAATTTTACTTGCCTCCATTAAGGTTCTTGTTTCACCGGATCAGATGTATCTCCTCCTTAAAGACAAGCAATCAGCAAGGAATAGGTTTTGTGGCAGAGACGGAGGAAGGAAGCACAACAGGTATGAAAACGATAAAGTGGAAAATCCGGGATCCCTTCTGCACATAATACTCTTTGGTATGGTTTTAAGTATTTATTTCTCTGTCACCAATTTAGTGAATCATTATTGTCGAACCTTAGGCAAAATCAGATTGGATAGAGCGCAGTGACATCCCAGTCAGTGTTCATGCATTTTTCATAAGCCCGGATTTGATTGAAGCGGCATTTGATTTGAGACCGCGTACTTCTTTGTCAAGACGATTTTCAAGCAAGTCTTCTGTTACTTCCAAATCATATCGGGTTTGAAGATTTAGCCAAAAATGTGGGGACATACTAAAAAATCGCCCCAATCGCAGGGCTGTGTCAGCGGTAATGGCCCTTTTTCCGTGTACGATTTCATTAATACGTCTTGGGGATACACTTATGTCCTTGGCTAGTCGATATTGGCTGATGCCCATTGGTTTCAGAAATTCCTCCATCAGAATTTCACCCGGATGGATGGGTGGAAGCTTTTTCTTCTTCATAGTTGCCCCCTAATGATAATCTGCAATTTCAACATCATACGCATCTCCGGCTTTCCACCTGAAACATATGCACCCTTGATCGTTTATACTGATGCTGTGTTGTCCCTTTCGGCCACCTCTGAACGATTCCGGTCTGTTTCCGGGTGTAACACGTAAAGCATTTAAGTCGGTGGCCGCATCCAACATGACCAGTTTTCTACGTGCAAGATACTGAATATTTTTAGGCAATGTCCCGGAAAATTGTCGATTGGATATTTTTTCCGTTTCCTTGTTCTGAAAAGTTTTTATCATAATTGAATATTAACGCAGGGCGTTAATAGCGTCAAGCGTTAATTTTATGCATAGAATCTTTGTTCCAAGGGCGTCGATAAATTTGGCGAAATGGATATCTGTATATGGGTTCTAACATCGCCTGAGTTGGCCGGCTCAACTCGGGAGACGACGCCCAAGCTCACTGGTGGCTATGGAGCGCAGCAAAATCTTGGTCAGCGTTCATGCAATTGATGTTAGCCCATATTTCCTTCTTTTTTATCCGAGTATAATCTGGGCAATTTCTTCAAATGAAATTTTACGTTCTATTAGTAATTTTAATTTT
>JALVQM010000299.1 GCA_027025615.1 Desulfobacteraceae bacterium
CCTGACGGAAAGCCCCGCAGCCAGATCCTGGCTGGAAATGCTGCTGAAGGACGAAAACGCCGAAGTCCGGGAAATTGCCGAGGATGGACTGGCGTTGTTGGTGGAGAAGTAGATCGGGTGTGATCTGGTTGGTATTCGGGGAATTGAATATTGTATTCGATTTGCATGGCTAGACTTTAGTCGGATATGGAGGAGCAGGGTTGTTGAATATTGCTCCGGCATGCCCATCGACTATCTGGACTTCAATTTCTTTATCGTTTTCTGTGGTTAACTTTGATGTTGACGCTAAAGGCCTAAGCGCAAAAATATTAAGTTGACAGGCGCTTTTGAGTTTGGTATCCATACAGCAAAGCTCGGTTGTCGATAAAGTCACAATAGATGGAACGCAAGTGAAAATCACTATTTTTAAATCTTTTCTTTTTGGGGTTTTCTTGTTGGCCACAGGTAGTGCACATGCTGATCTTACATGTGCGCAATATAATGGCAAGGGCTATTGTAACTATAAGGGAAAAATAAGCCAAATATACGTAAATCGTTATGGTCAGCTTATTTTATATTTCCCCGAGTCTTTTGATCTTTCTCATCCCTCCTCAGTTGGGCTAGCTGGAATTACGGTTAATAATGCCATGACGGTAAATATGAGTAAATATCCTGAATTCGGGAAGCAGATGCTCACTTTGGGACTGTCTGCAAAAATGTCAAATGCCACGGTGATATTGCAGGTTGGTGACTGGCATGGTGATGGATCTTATAAATTTGCTGGTTATCTTCAACCTGATCGGATTTGGGTGGAATGATTGGCGGATGTTGAATGTTGTGTGAAGAGTTATGAAGAAAGGACTCACATCTACCATTGCTTTGGGATTGGCTTTTCTTATGGGGTGGGTCGGTGGGGCAGTATATCAGGCGGGTGGTGAAAGAGTGAAAGTATCTTCCTTGCAGTCATCGAATCAGGTTCGACCTGTCTCTTCTTTAAAACCATCCTCTCAAAATTTGTCCCAGGCATCACGTACAAGTGAAGCCGTCTATGCACAGCAAGGAATCAGTTCTGAGGCAGCAAGGGAGATCCTGCTCCAGGAAGGGATTGTCTTGCCTCCTCATATGTTAGAGGAGAGCATGGTTCAGGGTGAGGGCAAAATATCTTCTTTTTCTTTGCCTGATGAGCAGGCTGAAGCCAATCTGTTGGCTGAAATGGAAGCTCATGCAAGGTTTGTGGAAGAGATGAAAGCAGCGGGAAAGTGGCCGCCAAAGCCCGTTACAAACCAAGCCATCATATTGCCGCCGGATGATTGGATGCAGACCAATCGGTTTGTGGAAGATCAAATGTGAAGTGCAATAATTTTTCACTTTCGGGTTTTATATATTCTTCAAGACATGGATTCTGTGGTCGATTTTGTTAGGGGCAGGGTTCTTGGGGTGTGAATGACGGGGTGTTTTAGGTGGTTGCGTCTAGTGAAAATAATTGTTTATGATGTTATTAAAGTCTCATAATTATTTCAACGCCAATTCATGCAATGCAAACAGCAAGAACGCAATACATAGATGGAAAGTCATTCATGTTTTGCTGCTGTGTCAATACAATCTTAAGACCTTTAACAATTAAGCTATTAAACCATTTCCAATAACGTTTAGTAAGGAGTGTCTCATGATTAAAAACTTATTATTGTTAGTGTCTCTGATGCTTCTGTCTGCGGAAGCTTTTTCAGAACCATATTGGTTTACCTCGAGGATCGAAAGCGTTTATCCGTTAGCTAACGGAGATTTTGTGCTGATCTTTTCTGAAGACGATCCATATTGCACAGCTTCTGGTGATTATCATTATGTAAGTCTCGGGGTAAATGGAATAACTGCTGAGGGGCTTAAAAATATATATTCAGCGGCTCTGACTGCTGCTGCTGCTGGAAAAAAAGTCACAATTAATGCGGATATGATTGACGGATCCAGTTGTTATATCAACCGGCTGCTTGCCTATTTTTAAGCGGCTGTTGGAAAACAAAAATAAAAATAAGATAGGCTAGGTAGTAGTGGGTTGCGCTTTGTTTGTGTGGTGATGGTTTTATCACAGGGCGCAATAAATGCCAGGGGCTTTTGTTTCTGATCAGCCTTTTCATTTTATTGGAGTATTTTCAGGTGAGTCCGACTGTAAAAGCAGGGTGGCGTCAATTTGGTGGTTTGGTGGGTGTGTACGTTTCGCTATTTGAGTGAGCGGGTTCAAGTTCTTTTGCTGTATGGCGATATGACGGACGGGGCGTAAAATGGGAGAGAGCATGCGTAACAAAACAATAGTATCGGAATCAGTCACTCCTTTGTTGTGGTTGTTTGTGACTGCAGTAGTCGCCTTTTTTGCTGGCGCGGGCAATGTAGCTGGCAAGGTTCTTGATCAAGAACCTATTCATATCATCATGACGCCAGACTATATGCCAGTCGTCTGGCGCGATCCCAATAAATATGGTTTTGCCGAGCAGCTGAGTGAAGCTGAGTTATATCAGCTTGGGTACTGTAATACCGATGCGGGTTGCGATGCAGAAGCCTTGGCGCAGGGTGCTTTATTCTTTGACGAATGGCATGTCCCTGGTTATGGATTGACGGTCGCCTACTATGATGCCAACGGCAAATTGGTTGGGACTGTTGCTGGTGGGCGCCGGGGAGAGGGTGGTGACTTAAATTCAGATAGTGGAGAAGGCGCTGGTAGCGGTAACACTGAAGAGCCTAATCCCGTTGGTTATCTCGCTGGTGAATTCAGTGTAGGCAGTAGTGGTGCCGCAACCTATAACGTACCAATCGCAACTCCACCGGGCACTGCCGGGGTCGAACCCAAAGTTAGTCTCATATACAACAGTCAGGGTGGTAATGGTGTCGCTGGTTTGGGTTGGTCAATCGATGGTCTTTCGGCAATAGCCCGCTGCCCAAAAACTTTTGTACAGGATGGCATATACGCTGGTATTGAATTTGACAGTAGGGACCGCTACTGCCTAGATGGCCAGCGTCTGGTTGCTGTAGCCGGCGCTTATGGCGCGAACGGCACTGAGTACCGTACTGAAATCGACAGTCACAGTAAAATTATTTCCTATGATACAACTGGTGACAACCAGCCGGAGTATTTCAAAGTCTGGACCAAATCCGGTGATATCATGGAGTATGGGAATACCCCGGATTCAAAGGTAAGAGAATGGATTGCTTCGGCCAGAGATAAAGGGGGGAGCAGGATTTATTCTCCAACCATGTCCTGGAATATCAACAAGGTGTCAGACAGGTTGGGCAACTACATCGAATACCAATACCAGAATTTGTCTGGCCCAGGCTCATCAGGCATCGAGCACTTGCTGTCATCCATACGTTATACGGGGAACAGTAATACAGGTTTGCAACCTTATGCTGAAGTCTCGTTTATATATGAGGAGCGTCCCGATAAACGGTTTGGTTACTTCAAGGGTATGAAGACGGCCTCAACGGTAAGGTTGTCAACAGTTAGTGTAAGTCTGGATGGGAATGGTTTACGAACCTATAATCTGGATTATTTTTCCACGGATAACCTGCATCCGGAAAGTCGGTTAAAAAGCATTCAGGAGTGTGCTGGAGAAAAATGTCTGCCGCATACCTGGTTTTTCTGGGATGGTCGCGGCATGAAGCCGTTTGTTGGTGGTGTGGATAGTGTGGCGCAAACCCGCAGCAACTTGCCGGAAACTGTTCAAGAAAGACGAAATATAGGAACCAAAAATGTTGTTATCCCTGGCCCAGGCGTGTTTGCGTTATCCAACAGCGGCAAGGCGGAATTTTATAACTCACCGGAGCGGTTGGGGTGGTTTGGCTCTCATGTAGATGGCGGTAATTGGGCAATGAACGATACTCGCCTTGTGGGGGATGTCAATGGTGATGGTTTGGCGGATATTGTCGGAATTGGTGATACGACAGCCTATGTTTCTCTTTCAACAGGAACGCAATTCACCGACCCGAAAAACAACGCAATTTTTAATGCGAAGCCGGCGAATGCGCTCGCTGTAAGCGGCTCCAGTGCATGGAAGTACCCAAGATACCTGGCGGATGTCAATGGTGACGGGCTTAAGGATCTGGTCGCTTTTAATTATAGAGGCGTCAAGGTCTCCCTCTCTTCCGGGCAAGGGTTCGGTGCGCCGGAGCCATGGTTGGTAGACGGGTTTGGTGTAGCGCGTGGCTGGACGGTGGGTGAGCACCCAAGGTTTGTACAGGATATTAATGGTGATGGAAAGGCAGATATCCTGGGTATTGCGGACAGTGGCGTTTATGTTTCTTTGTCGACTGGCGGCAGTGTATTTTCCGTGCCTGCAATGTGGGTGGCTGAGTTTGGAAGATTGAACAAAAATGTAAATTCAAGTGGTTGGAGTTACAAGAACAAAAATGACGTAGAAATAACTGATGTAAATGGAGATGGCCTGCCGGACATTGTTGGCTTTGGTGATAATGGTGTTTATGTCGCAATAAATAATCCAAATGAAAACAGATTTGAGCCAGCTGTGAAGTGGAGCAGTGAATATGGCTTGAATTTTAAAAAGTGCTTTGAATGGGTTGCTGTCTCTGATGACGAAGGGTTTATTCCAAAGCTTCCTCCCGACT
>JALVQM010000300.1 GCA_027025615.1 Desulfobacteraceae bacterium
TGATTACGCCCCTCATGATTGTGCATCCGAACTCCTTGGGGTTTGATTACCATCAGCCGCTATATTTTTGTGGCAATTTGTTTCATATTTTATCAGAGAAAATTATACGAACAAGCATTTTCTCCATGATACAAAGTCAACCCTTCAAGATGACACAAACAGCAATATCCGAGAACCTGGTGAAAACTTCACAGCTGATCAGTTTCAGGAAGAAGATCTGTAGTTGGGCATAGTAGCAAAAAACAGAACCCGCTAACAACAACGATATGCAATACTATGGGAAAACTTCATACTCCCACTTTACAATTGACAAAACCGATGAAGAACTTTTATGATTTTTTTCAAAGCTTAAAGGGCCGTCCTTCATAAAACCGGCTTGGTCCCGGGACCGAAGCATTTCCCTGTCAGCCTGCTACCTGTTCCGAACTTGACAAAAGCCTGTATTTCGTGGATGCCGATTTTCAATGCAGCCGATTCCAAGTGCTGAAGATGACGACATGGTCAGGGATGCTATTGTGAATCAAAATTATTATTACTGCTGCAAACGCGTCTTTATCCAATTCCGACAGATGTGGATCTTTTCAAATAATTGGCATATTCATGAAAAGTTTTGTTCAGCTCCAGGCTGCGAAAGGCAAAACTTCAAGATAGAAAACCCTTATGACAGCGGAGAAAAACAGCTTATTTTTCGACAGGCAACTTACAACACCGGATTGAATTATTGGCAGGGCGAAATAGCGGCGCCGGCTCTGATGATGGAAAAGCCTGGTTGCTAAATAAAAGGATAGAACAGTAATGATGAACAAAGCAATTTTCAAAGCTTGTATACTGATTGTAGTAGTCTTTTTAGGATCATCAATCGTTATTGCGAAAGGAGAAGTAGCCATGCAGATATCAAGCAGTGCTTTTAGCCACGAACAGAAAATCCCTACAAGATTCACCTGCGATGGCCAGGATATTTCACCGCCGCTTTCCTGGCAGCAGGTCCCTTCGGAGACAAAAAGCCTTGTATTAATCTGTGATGATCCCGACGCTCCGATGGGTACCTGGGTTCACTGGGTGTTTTATGATATCCCGCCCGGCGTCAGTCAATTGCCGGAAAACATAGAGCCGGCCCAACATCCAGCCGTGGGCGGGACCCAGGGAACAAGTGATTTTGGACGAATCGGTTATGGAGGACCATGCCCACCTTCGGGAACCCATCGCTACTTTTTCAAACTCTATGCTCTTGACACAGTCTTGGATCTGCCTCCCGGACAGACAAAAAAGCAAGTCCTGGCTGCCATGCAGGGCCACGTTCTGGCTGAAGCGACCTTGATGGGCAAATACAGCCGCAGCAACTGATATGATCAGACGCATTCTGCTTTGGACAGCCGGCAGCCTTGTTGTAATAGGCGTGCTGTTCACTATCCGGCTTGCAGTTGTAGATACTTCTCTGGTTAGACGACTTGAAAAAAGCAGAGCTTGCCGCGCTTGCGATCTTTCTTTTGCCAAATTGGCCGGTGCAAACCTGGCCCGGACCGATTTTAGTGGAGCAGACCTGCGCAGGGCGGATTTGCGTGGAGCCAACCTTAAAGGGGCTCTCTTTGTCAATGCCAGGATCAGGGGCATAGTGCTTGAGAACGCCATCCTTGACAAGGCTATTTGGGTTGGCGGCCAAGAATGTGGCCCTGGTTCCAGGGGACTTTGCCTTACCAAACAACTGCAACAGCTGCTGGAAACAGGCCAATGCAAAGGCTGCTATCTCGCAGGTGCCACCCTGGAAGCATTGGACCTGTCAGGCGCCGACCTCCAGGGAGCCGACCTCAGGCAAGCTCAACTTGCCGGGGCAAAATTGACAGTTGCCGACCTTGGAGGCAGCAACCTAAGCAGTGCTTACCTGAAAGCGGCAACTTGCATTAAAACCAATTTCAGCCTGTCCGACCTTTCTCATTGTGACATGGACGACGCCGACCTGGAACAGAGCTACTTGCGTGGCGCTGTTCTGAACTGGGCCACCGCCAGCAAAGCGAATCTGGCAGAGGCAGACCTTGCCGAAAGCGTAGGCCGTTATGCCAAATTCAACGGCTCTAACCTGACTGGTGCCAACCTCTCGGGAGCCGACCTGCGGCAGGCAGATTTCAGCAATGCCAATCTGGCAGGAGCTGTTTTGAAAAATACCCAATTGGACGGGGCAAATTTTAAAGGAGCTGATTTAAATGGTGCAGTTTGGAGCGATGGAAGAATCTGCGGCCCCGGCTCAATCGGCAAATGCCGATAAAGCAACAAATCGAAAAACTCAGTCACTATCCGGCCTGTTCTGCGCCCTCGAATATACAGGCGAAGTTCTATGCAGACCAGTGGTCTGATGACCTGAATATTGCTTGACAGACATGACTGCTTTTATATAAAGTTAGATAGATATTATTGACAGGAACTGGTAGGATGACCAGATGTGAAGTCCCCAAAATATCCGCTACCATATTTAAAATCAAGCGGTACGCTATCCATGATGGACCTGGTATCAGGACCACTGTTTTTCTCAAAGGCTGCCCTTTGAGGTGTTTTTGGTGCCATAACCCTGAAGGACAGGCTTTCGAGCCCCAAGAAATCGCCGGGGGACCGGCAACCGGAGGTAAACCCCAGATCGCAGGTTGGCCTGCAACTGTTGCCGAAATTATCTCCGAAATTGAAAAGGACCTTGTTTTTTTCGATGATTCAGGCGGTGGAGTTACTTTTTCCGGCGGCGAACCCCTGGCCCAACCTGATTTTCTGATCTCCCTGTTGGCTGCCTGCCGCCAACGCAACCTGCACACAGTACTGGATACGTCCGGTTTTGCTGAACAGGAAACTTTCATGGCCGCTGCCAAATTGGCAGACCTGGTGCTTTTTGATCTAAAGGCAATGGATCCTGAACTGCATCATAAGGTTACCGGGGTAGACAACCGCCAGATTTTGAAAAATTTTAATGCTGCCTGCCAGGCCGGGATCCCCATGCGGGTAAGGGTACCCCTGGTACCATCGGTCAGCACCACTGCTGAAAACCTATCACACCTGGCCGATTTTCTCACGTCGCAACCCCTGATTTACCCTGTTGACCTGCTACCTTACCATGACATCGGCCTTGATAAATATCGCCGCCTGGGCCTGGGCAGCCGGATAAGAAAAATTGTCAAGCTCAGCGACCAAGAAATAAATCTGGCAAAACAAATTTTATCTGACAGCAAACTTGAAGTCTCTATTGGAGGTTAAAATGACACCCCGTGTTTCAGCATTGCGCCAGCAAAGTCTTGAGGCCGTTCCGACCATTTCGGCTGAACGGGCCTTGCTGGTTACTGAGTTTTATCAAACCGGTATTGCCCAGAAGGTCTCGCCACCTGTCCAGCGGGCCATGGCTTTCAGGTACATCCTCGAAAACAAGACAATCTATATCGGCGATGGAGAACTGATCGTGGGTGAGAGGGGACCGGCACCCAAAGCGACTCCCACCTATCCTGAAGTCTGCCTTCACAGCGAACAGGATTTACAAATCCTCGACCAGCGCCCCAAGGTTCCCTTCAAAGTCAACCAGTCCACCTTTGAAGCCTATCGTCATAAAATAATACCATTTTGGAAGGGCAAGTCCATGCGCGAGAAAATCTTCGCCAGCATGGATCAATCATGGCTTGCCGCATACAAGGCCGGAATTTTTACCGAGTTCCAGGAGCAAAGAGCCCCCGGCCATACGGCCATGGGAGACAAAATTTATCACCTGGGCATGGATGACCTGAAAGCCCAAATCAAAGCCACAGGCGACAAACTGGATTTCGTTAACGATCCCAAGGCCCTGGACAAACTCGAACAGCTTAAGGCCATGACCATTGCCGCCGACGCGATCATCAAATACGCCCAACGCCATGCAAAGGTGCTGGCCCAAATGGCAGCCGGTGAGCAGGATCCGGACAGGAAAGCCGAACTGCTGGAAATGCATCGAATTTGCAACAAGGTCCCCCGTAAGGCACCTGAAACTTTCTGGGAGGCCCTCCAGTACTATTGGTTCGTGCACGTTGGAGTAATTACCGAGCTAAACCCCTGGGATGCTTTCAACCCCGGACGGCTTGACCAACATTTGTGGCCTTTTTACAGGCGCCAGCTGGAAGACGGCAGCCTTTCTCCCGAACAGGCCCACGAGCTTCTATGTTGTTTCTGGATTAAGTTCAACAATCATCCTGCCCCTCCCAAGGTCGGTGTGACCGCTAAAGAAAGCAACACTTACGTGGATTTTGCCCTGATCAATCTTGGCGGAGTGGACCGTGAAAACCAGGATGCGGTCAATGAAGTTTCATACCTGATCCTTGATGTTATCCAGGAAATGCGTCTGCTGCAGCCTTCTTCCATGGTACAGGTAAGCAAAAAAAACCATGATCGTTTTCTGGCCCGGGCTTTGGAAATAGTCCGCACCGGTTTCGGCCAGCCATCGATTTTCAACACCGAAGCTATCGTTCAGGAGCTTATCCGCCAGGGCAAAAGAGTGGAAGATGCCCGTATGGCAGGTGCCAGCGGATGTGTCGAGGCCGGCGCTTTTGGCAAAGAAGCCTATTTTTTAACCGGTTACTTTAACTTGCCAAAGGTTCTTGAAATTACTTTGAACAACGGGGTAGACCCGCAAAGCGGTCTGAAAATAGGGGTTGAGACAGGTGATCCCGGCGACTGGCAAAATTTCCAGGAACTGGTGGAAGCCTTCAAAATCCAACTCCAACATTTTATAGACATAAAAATCAGGGGCAACAATATCATCGAAAGATTAAACGCCAAGTACATGCCGGTGCCCTTTTTGTCTTTGCTCATCGATGACTGCATTGCCAACTGCAAGGACTATAACGCTGGAGGTGCCCGTTATAACACATCATATATCCAGGGTGTTGGTCTGGGCAGTATCACAGATGCTCTGGCAGCCATAAAATATCAGGTCTTCGACACCCAGGCCACGTCGATGGAAAACCTGCTTGTTGCCCTGGAACGTAATTTCGAGGGTTATGCCGATCTGCATTATGATCTTATCCACCACAGCCCCAAGTACGGCAACGACAACGAGTATGCCGATAACATATGTAAACTTGTTTTCGAAGTCTTCTTCTCGGCTGTGGACGGTCGTCCAAACACCCGCGGCGGATTCCATCGGATCAACCTTCTTCCGACCACCTGTCACGTATATTTCGGAAGCGTTATCGGTGCCACAGCCGACGGCCGCAAGGCCGGCACCCCCCTTTCAGAAGGAATATCGCCGGTCCAGGGCGCTGACCTGAACGGGCCAACGGCCGTTCTTAAATCGGCCTCAAAAATTGACCACCTACGAACAGGCGGGACTTTGCTCAATCAGAAGTTTTTACCTCAGGTCCTTTCCGACCGGAAAGGAATCAACAAGCTGGTACACCTGATTCGATCTTATTTTAAGCTCGACGGTCATCATATCCAATTCAACGTGGTCGACGGCAAGGTGCTGCGCAAAGCTCAAGAGCACCCTGAACAGTACCGCGACCTGATTGTCAGGGTTGCCGGCTACAGTGATTATTTCGTTGACTTGACGCCCGAGCTGCAGGAAGAGATTATAAAACGAACTCAGCATGCAGAACTTTAAAAGCCGAATATAAACCATGGTATTCCAAGCTATCCGCAAAAGCACAGCCCCGGAAATGGTGGCTCGACAAATCCTGGAAAAAATTTCCCGGGGTGAACTTGAACCCGGACAACGCCTTCCATCCCAGAGAGATCTGGCCAACGCCCTGGCCGTGGGTCGATCTTCTGTACGAGAGGCCATAAACGCTCTGGTAGTAATGGGTTATCTGGAGGTAAAACATGGAAAGGGCACTTTTGTAGCCGCCAGGCTGCCTTCTGAAAAAAACGCAGTCCAGAAGCTGGGTTCAGCCCTGGAAACCGGCAGCCTGGTAGATTTAATGGAGGTCCGACAACTGCTGGAATGCAAATCCGCCGCCCTGGCGGCAGAACGGGCCGATCAGGAACAAATCGAACGTCTGCAGGCCAGCCTGCGAGCCATGGAAACAGCAGACACTGATTACAAGGCATTTTTAAAAGCCGACCTGGGTTTTCATTCTGTCCTTGCCGAAGCCGCCGGCAATTCCATCATCTGTGAAATGATGAAACTGATTACCAGCAAAGTAAGCCGGCAGCACGCACGCCTGCGTACCGGCTTGCTCTCTCCTGAATACCGCCGGCGTTCAATCTCCACTGCAACCAAGGTGGTTGCCGCAATTGCCGCGGGAGACCAGAAACAGGCCAGGCGGCAAATGGAACTTCATCTAGGGCTGATTGCAAGCGAATTAAAAGACATAGTTCCCTGAAGGAGGCTGAAACATATATGCAAATACGAATCCTTTCCGCTGATGAGGTACGCCAGGCCCTTTCAATGGAGCAGGCAATTGAAATCATGGGTTCGGCGTTCGGCCAATACTCGGCCGGCCACGCCACAGTACCCCTGAGAACAAGGCTGGAAACAGAACGCGGAGTCTCTCTGATCATGCCCGCGTTCTTGCACACCAGCAGGGACTTGGCAGTCAAGATAGTCTCTGTCTACGACCGGAATTCTTCCATGGGTTTGCCCACCATCAGTGCAATGGTCGTCGCACTGGATGCGGAAACCGGTATGCCCCTGGCCCTGATCAATGGCGAAACTTTAACCGCCTTGCGCACCGGGGCTGCCGGCGGGCTTGCGGCCCGGTTGCTCAGCCGCAAAAATTGCCGAACCCTGGCCCTTTTTGGAGCAGGGGTTCAGGCCGAAGCCCAGCTTGAAGCGGCAATGCAGGTACGCGATATCGAAAAAGTACTACTGGTAGACCCCAACGAGCAAAAAGCCCGGGAATTGGCTGGCCTGGTTTCCAACCGGCCCGGAGCCCCCAGGGTTGAAATTATAAATGACCCTGACAGGGCCGCAGCCTCCGCTGATCTCATAATAACCGCCACCACATCATCACGGCCCTTGTTCGATGGCACGCTGGTCAAACCCGGCACTCATGTCACCGGCATTGGATCTTTTACTCCTGAAATGCAGGAAATCGATTCTCACCTGGTAAAAAAATCCCTGGTGGTAGTCGATTCCCGCCAGGCCTGCCTGGCTGAAGCCGGAGATATCATCGCCGGCGGCGGCAAAATTGACGCTGAAATCGGAGAGATCGTCAACGGCTCCCATCCCGGAAGGACAGACGATTTCCAGACAACCTTTTTCAAATCGGTAGGTATAGCCGTCCAGGATGCGGCAGTAGCTGCTGCAATCCTGAAATCCGCTGCCGTTAAAAACCTTGGCACATCCATTCAATTATGATGTCCCGGCAAAAAGCTCGATACCTTTTTTATGCGTCGTGCTGCGGCGGAAACCAGGTGCGAGGTTTGGACCACATCGCCCGGCACCTGCGTTTGCCAAAGCCTGATCTTTTTGCCTGGGGATCGACTGTTATCAACTTCTTTCACCTTCCACATTTTGCATTACAATTTGCTTTCTTAAATAGTTGAGGTGAACAAATATGCAATCAGACATACTGAAACCCATGGCTGAATGGCAACCGCCGGACAACTGGCAGCAAATTACTGCCATTGACTGTCATACCGCCGGAGAACCTTTCAGGGTAATTACCGCCGGCCTTCCTCCCATTAAAGGCGCCACTATTCTCGAACGCCGGCGTTACTTCAGGGAGCATTACGACCGGCTGCGTACCATGCTGATGTGGGAACCCCGGGGGCATGCCGACATGTACGGATGTATTGTTACCGGGCCTGTCAGCCGGGAAGCGGATTTCGGCGTGCTGTTCATGCACAATGAAGGGTATTCCACCATGTGCGGTCATGGCATAATCGGCATTGCTACAGTAGCCCTGGAAACCGGCATGCTGGCCATGGACGGTCCTGAAACACGGGTCGGCATAGATACCCCGGCAGGCCTGGTCACTGCATGGGGCCATTGCGAAAACGGCAGGGTGAAAAGCGTATCATTCAACAATGTGCCCTGCTTTGCACCGGCCATCGACCAGCTAGTAAAAGTGCCCGGACTTGGTAAAGTACATTATGATCTGGGTTTTGGAGGGGCTTTCTACGCCTTTGTTGATGCTGACCGGCTGGGACTCGACACCAGTCCCGGCGGTTTTGGCGAACTGATCCGTCAGGGTATGGCAATCAAGCGTTCTATAATGGACAACGTGGTTATCGAGCACCCCCTGGAACCAGACCTTTCCTTTCTGTACGGCACTATATTTACTTCTGCCGCCAAAAAGCCGGGAGTTCACAGTCGACACGTATGTATTTTTGCCGAAGGACAAGTTGATCGCAGCCCAACCGGCACAGGCGTAAGTGCGAGACTTGCAATTCTTTATCGCAGGGGTGAAATCTCGAAAAACGATTCACTCAGCATCGAAAGTATAATCGGCACCCGCTTTAAGGGCAAGGTGATTGCAACGACAAGCTTCGGTCCCTATCAAGCTGTAATTCCCCAAATAGAAGGATCAGCCCATATAACCGCTGTCAACCGGTTCGTAGTCGATCCTGCAGACCCACTGGCCCGGGGCTTTATCTTGCGCTAAGATAAAAGGAGAAAAATTGCACTTGTCGGCCACCTTCCGCATTCTGCTGGTTTTCGCCTTGATCCTGCTGGTGATCAAACGCCTGTCCCTGGGCAGCGCTTTTACCCTGGGCGCAGTAATTCTTGGCTTCATCTTTGGCATGACCCCTTTGGAACTTACAATTTCAATGTGCAGAGCCTTGATCCACCCTAAAACTCTGGCCCTGTCATTGGTGGTCAGCCTGATCCTGGTACTTTCCCACAGCATGGAAGCAACCGGCCAAATGGAACGCCTCCTTCAAGGATTCAAGGGCCTGGTGGCCAACCCTTTGCTAAACCTGGCCATGTTTCCGGCTTTGATCGGCTTGCTACCCATGCCTGGAGGCGCTGTTTTTTCGGCCCCCATGGTAAAAAACCTGGGACGCAACCGAGGACTTGACAAGGTCCAGCTCAGTTTTCTCAATTACTGGTTCAGGCATATATGGGAGTACTGGTGGCCCCTTTATCCGGGAGTGCTGCTGGCTACCACCCTGGCCGACATGGATATCTGGACCTATGTCCTGCTGATGATACCCCTGACCCCGGTTGCCGTTGCCGCCGGATGTATTTTTGTCCGCAACCCATCTGCTTCAACGTCGGATCCAAAACTTGAAGCTACAATCGCCCCCCGGTTTGCCCCTTTTTTAAAGGAACTGGGTCCCATAGTCACTGTAATCGCTGGAGGCCTCGGAGCCGGGTTTTTGCTTTCCCTTGTGATTTCAAAGGTTGCCAAGGAGCTTGGGCTTATTCTGGCTCTGGTTGTTGCCATCGGTCTGGTCTGGCACAGCGGCAAACTTTCCGGAACCGAAAGGATCCGGATGATAGTCAACAAAAAACTGCTCAGCATGTATTACATGGTTTCGGCCGTATTGATATTCAAAGAAATCTTGCAGGCAAGTGGTGCGGTAAATCAAATAAGCCGTGAATTGATCTCCTGGAATATTCCCATGGTCCCCATCAGTATCATTTTGCCCATGCTGGTAGGGGCTGTTTCCGGAATCACGATTGCTTTTGTAGGTACCACTTTTCCCATTATTTTTGCCTTGCTGCAAACCCTTGGACAAAATGAGCACCTGCCGGCCTTTCTGATGCTGGCCACGACTTCCGGTTTCGTGGGGGTACTGGTCTCACCCCTGCATCTTTGCCTGCTGCTTTCCAATTCTTTTTTCAAGGCCCCACATACAGCAGTGTATCGCCTTATTGGTCCGGCTGCAGCCATTTTACTTTGCACCGCACTGGTTTATTTCTCAATCCTGTATTATATTATCTAGAAGCATGACTAACCTCTGAAAACCGGTCGATGAAACCCCCATTGGTCTTCAGACTTCAGCCAAGGAGAGCGGCCATGACCATCCATAATGTCAAGGTATTTGAACCGTATCCTTTTGCAGTGGGACAAAAGATCAATATAACCTCAGGACCCCGTAAGGGAGACTGGGAAGTCGTCGCCGTGGATGATAAAAATGTCACTTTGCGCTGTCCAGTCTCCCACAGGCAGTTCACATGGCGCCGTTTTTGCTACCTGGTGCAGGAAAAAGACCAGGAAATCTGGCCTGTTTTGGAATAGGCAGGTGCCCAAAACTACTGGAAACCATGCAACAGGAGTGAAAAATGTCCAAACATGCCCTTATAATCGTTGATATGCTTAACGATTTTATCCGTCCTGAAGGAGCTCTTTACTGCGGACCACAGGCCGAGGCTATCGTCGATTTTATAGCCGGACGCCTGCAGCATTATCGCAATACCGATCAGGCGGTTATTTTCCTGCACGACTCACACCAGCCAAACGACATGGAATTTGACAAGTTTCCCAGGCATTGCGTTGCCGGAACCTGGGGCAGCCAGATAATATCCGAGCTTGCTCCCCGAAAGGGAGAAATCACCATTGCCAAAACCCGTTACAGCGGCTTTTTCGACACTAACCTTGAACAGGTGTTACGTGAACTCAGCCCGGAACTGGTGGAGGTTGTTGGGGTGTGTACTTCCATCTGCGTCATGGATACTGTCGGCGGCCTTGCCAACCGTGACTACCGGATTCTGGTGCCTAAAAAGGGGGTGGCCGATTTCGACCAGAATTTTCACGAATTCGCCCTTAAAAGAATGCGACAACTATATGGAGCCCAGGTTCAATGAATCCGGAACAGCCCACCAGCCCGCTTTTCACTGACTTTTATGAACTGACCATGGCAGCCGCCTACTTTTCCAGGAATCTTGAAGCCGACGCCACCTTTTCCCTTTATATCAGACCCAACCGCAGCAGATCCTATTTTGTAGCTGCAGGACTTGGCCCTGTAATCGAAAATCTCATTCGTTGGCGATTTTCAAAAAGCGACCTGGAATATTTACGCCAGCTGGGTCACTTCAGCCCGGATTTTTTAAATTATCTTGCAAACCTGAAATTCACCGGCACTATCCGGGCCATGGCCGAGGGAACCGTTTTTTTCGCCAACGAGCCCCTGCTGGAGCTAACCGCTCCCATTATCCAGGCCCAACTTCTTGAAACCTACCTGATCAACAGTATCGGCACCGCTACCCTTATTGCAACCAAGGCGGCTCGTTGCCTCCATGCCGCCCGGGGCAAAGCCCTGGTTGACTTTTCCCTGCGCCGCTGCCAGGGAAACTCCGCCGGGTTGACTGTGGCCCGCAGCTCCTACCTGGCAGGCTTTTCCGCCACCAGCAACGTACTGGCCGGCAAGCTTTATTCAATTCCAATTTCAGGCACAATGGCTCATTCCTATGTTCTGGCCTTTGAAAAAGAAATCGATGCCTTTCGGTCTTATGCCAAAGCCTTTCCTGACAATACTGTTTTGCTGATAGATACTTACGACAGCCTCCGGGGAGCGTCCAATGCCATAACCGTGGCCAAGGAAATGCGCGCCAGGGGCCATAAATTGACAGGGGTCCGCCTGGACAGCGGTGAAATGGCGGAGTTAAGCCGTAAAGTTCGTACCATGCTCGACCAAGCCGGTCTGGAGGATGTCAAGATATTTGCCAGCAGCGGTCTTGATGAATACAAGATCGAATCTCTTTTACAACGAAACGCCGCCATCGATGCTTTTGGTGTAGGCACAAAAATGGGAGTATCGGCTGACGCCCCTTACCTTGACATAGTATATAAAATGGTGCGCTGTGCCGGCAAAGACGTGCGTAAACTAAGCCCCGGAAAGGCCAACCTGGCAGGTGAAAAACAGGTTTTCAGGATAGAAGGCAAAGACGGCCACTGGCAGGAGGATATCCTGGCCCGGGCCGACGAAGAGGGCATCCCCGGTGCCACCAGCCTTCTCCGGCCAGTTATACGCAACGGCCGCAAGGTCGCCCCCCTGCCAGACCTTGAAGCCGGCCGGTCACATTTCCAGGCCCAGTTTTCCCGCCTCGACCGGCGTTTTAAAGATACAACCCCGGCCGCCACTTATCCGGTTACCATCAGCCCTCTTTTGAAAAGACTTCAGGCCAAAGACTCCGGGCAATAAAAAACCACCCCGTAAGGAGTGGTTCGGTTTTCAAGGATCTGTTTTCCCGGTGTCGTTCCTCCTGTTAAATTCCCAGGTAAGCCTTGCGCACCTGTTCATTGGCCATGAGGTTTGAAGCCGTATCCGACATGGTAATCTGCCCATTTTCCATAACATAGCCTCGGTGGGCTACCTGGAGAGCCAGGTTGGCATTCTGTTCAACCAGGAATATTGTCGTCTTGTTTTCACTGTTCACCTTGCTGATAATCTCGAAAATTTGCTTTACCACCAGGGGAGCCAGGCCCAGTGAAGGCTCGTCGAGCAAAAGCAGGCGGGGTTTGGCCATCAATGCCCTTGAAATGGCCAGCATCTGCTGCTCACCGCCCGACAAGGTGCCGCCGGCTTGGTTGCGTCGTTCAGCCAGGATGGGAAAAAGCTCGAAGACATAGTCAAGGTCACGCTTGATTTCTGCCTTGTCATTGCGCAGGAAAGCCCCCATGTCGAGATTTTCCAGCACAGTCAGGTAAGGAAAAATCCGCCGGCCTTCAGGGACCTGACAAATCCCCAGGGACACAATCTGGTTGGCCGGCATTTGGTGAATCGGCTTACCTTCAAAAATAATTTCACCGGCCCGGGCAGGCACAATCCCACAGACCGACATAAGGGTTGTAGTTTTGCCGGCACCGTTGGCTCCAATAAGGGTAACTATTTCCCCCTCTGCGATTTGGAGATTAATTCCTTTCAAGGCTTGGATATTGCCGTAAAAAGTTTGTACATTTTTCAGTTCAAGCATTGATGTCTTCTCCAAGGTACGCTTTGATAACGGCAGGATCGTTTTTGATCTGCTCAGGTGATCCTTCGGCAATTTTGCGGCCGTAATCTACTACGTAGATCCTGTCCGACAGGCTCATGACAAGCTTCATATCATGCTCGATGAGCAGAATACAAATGCCTTCCTCGCCTCTGATCCGCAGAATCAGTTCATCAAGTTCCATAGTCTCCTGATTGTTCATTCCGGCAGCAGGCTCGTCCAGAAGCAAAATGAAAGGTTCGGTGGCCATGGCCCGGGCTATCTCCAGTCGCCTTTGGGCGCCGTAAGGAAGGTTCTTGGCAAATTCATTGACGTATTTTTCCAATCCGACTTTTTGCAACATTCTATAACTGTCTTCAACCAGTTGGGATTCTTCCTTGCGTACCTTGGGTGGCCGAAAAACGGCGCCCGGAATACCGGCCCGCAAACGGCAATGACGACCAATCATGACATTTTCCAGTACTGTCATGTTAGGAAAAAGACGAATATTCTGAAATGTTCGTGCCATCCCGTTTTCGGTGACCTGGTTTGGTTTCAAACCGTTGATACGCACAGCCTTGCCTTCTGGTGAAACAAGGCGCATATCGCCTTCGGTCGGGCTGTATATCCCGGTTATGCAGTTGAAAAAAGTGGTTTTGCCGGCCCCGTTGGGACCGATCAAGGCCACGATCTCTCCATGGTTGACTGTCAAATCGATACTGTCAAGTGCTCGCAACCCGCCAAAATCCATGGTCAGGTTGGTAACTTCAAGCGCAGGTGCCATATGCTACTGGTCCTTGGTTGTTTCGTTGAATCCCTTGAATTGATAAACTTTGCGCACGTCGGAAATTATTCCTCCGGGCCTGAAAACCATCATAATAATCAGGGCGGCGCCAAACATCAGCATGCGATACTCGGAAAAAGCCCGCAGGTATTCGGGCAGCAGGATTAAAACCAGGGCGCCGCAAATAACCCCCACAATTGACCCCATGCCTCCCAGAACCACAATACACAGAATTATGATCGACTCCCAAATGGTAAAGCTGGCAGGATTGATAAAGGTGGTTTTGGCGGCAAAAACCACGCCTCCCATTCCGGCCCAGGTAGCTCCCAGGGCAAAAGCGCTGAGCTTGGTTTTGGTTTTATCGATTCCCATGGCCTGGCAGGCGACTTCGTCCTCGCGCAAGGCCATCCAGGCCCGGCCGATCCTGGAATCCTGCAGGCGTCGAACAACGAAAATAGTAAACACCGTCATCCCGATCATAAGGTAATAAATATAAATGTGAACCTGATGCAGGTTCATCTGGATACCAAACAGTCCCGGCCTTGGGATGTTGGCAATACCGGAAGGGCCAAAGGAAAATTCATTCCAATTTTCCAATACCAGCCTGATGATCTCTCCAAATCCCAGGGTAACGATGGCCAGATAATCACCCCTCAGGCGCAGGACCGGAAATCCGAGCAGGATACCAAAAAGCATGGCCAGTCCTGCACCGATGGGCAGCACTGTCCAAAAACCCAGCCCGAAATGGTAATTCAACAGGGCGTAGCTATAAGCCCCGACCGCATAAAAGGCTACGTATCCAAGGTCCAACAGACCAGCCAGGCCGACCACGATGTTGAGACCCAATCCAACCACCACGTAAATCAGCGCGGTTGTCATTATGTTTACCTGGTAGAGGGAAAAAACCAGGGGAAAGGCAATAGCAAATAAACAGATTATTATCAGAGCCGGACGGCTGAAGCGCTTTTCGTGAATAAGTCTTTGGGTCAGGGGAACCTTAAGGTCCTGGCCTTCTTCGGCCTGCTTCATTCCCATCTCTTTTTTGCGCAACATATAGCGCCAGATAAAAGAAAGGAAAAAACTGCCCACCCCCACCATGAACATTCGTGACCAGCGCCATTCAACCTTGCCGTAAATTGTATTGACCTTGATCACCATGATGGGAAAGGTCAAAAACATGAACCACAAGGAAACCAAGAACGATTTTTTCAATTCTTTGACATTAAACATGATTTTCCCAGTGCCCCAAAAGGCCACATGCTTGAGTTTAAACCTTGTCGGTATCTTTACGTCCCAAAATTCCGGACGGGCGGAAAATAAGAATCAGGACAAGAAAAATAAAAGCAAAAACATCTTCATAATCGCTGGAAATATACCCTGTGAAAAAACTTTCGGTCCATCCCAGCACCAGGCTGCCCAGAACGGCCCCCGGCATGCTCCCGATACCTCCCAGAACCGCGGCCACAAAAGCCTTGATACCGGCAATGAAACCTATATAAAAATTTATCTGCCCGATGTGCGAAGCTATCAATACCCCACCAAGGGCAGCGGTAGCGGATCCGATGATAAAAGTGACCGAAATCACCCTGTCCACGTCCACTCCGACCAGCATGGCCATTTGCTGGTCCTGGGCTGTTGCCCGCATCGCCTTGCCCATCCGGGTAAACTTGATCAGAACAGTAAGGGCTACCATTACAATCGCGGTGGTTACATAAATCACGATTTCCGAAGATCGGACAATGTGTTCCACTGGTTTTAAAAACTCGAACTCAGGGATCAGGTTGGGAAAGGGGAGAAAATCAGAAGTCTGCGCCAGCAAAACATAATTCTGCAAAAACAACGAGACACCAATGGCACTGATCAGAGCCGAAAGGCGCGGTGCATTCCGCAGGGGCTTGTAGGCTATCTTTTCAGCTGTATAACCATA
Source organism: Desulfobacteraceae bacterium (assembly GCA_027025615.1). Lineage (GTDB taxonomy): Bacteria > Desulfobacterota > Desulfobacteria > Desulfobacterales > Desulfosarcinaceae > JALVQM01. Next base: position 15,511 of record JALVQM010000300.1, read on the forward strand.
GGCCGATGAGTATACCACCGCAGCAATGGAGGCTATTACCAGGATGGCAATCTGATTCCATCCCATCAGAGTCAACACCCCGGCAACAATCAAGGCGGTAAAGGCCCCGATCATGTATATTTCACCGTGGGCGAAATTGATTAACTGGATTATACCGTAAACCATGGTATAGCCCAGGGCGATCAGGGCATAAATACTGCCCCGGGTAAGGCCTCCCAGGAAAAGTTCGAAAAAATACTCGAAATCCATCGAAAACCATTGCTCCCTTGCGTCTGACCGAATATGGCCGTGAGCCCAGGCCGGGAAATTTGCCCGGCCGTCCCAGGTAATATCAAAAAATCAGGGAACAAGCAGACGCCGGCCTGTTCCCTGATATGCCTGGAATGACACAATTTATTTAACTTCTATGTATTTTCCACCCTTGACCCGGTACATGGCGAAACCTACCCCGATGGCATCTCCGCGTTCATCAAAACGAATCTTGCCCAGCGGGGTGTCCACGTACTGTGTACGCAAAGCCTTTACGATAGCATCGTAATCTGTGCTGCCCGCTTTTTCGATGGCATTCAGAAGGGCCAGAGCGGCAGCATATGCATTTTCGAAAAACGCTCCCGGATCACTGCCATAAGCCTTGACATGTTCGGCACGGGCTTTGATGGTCAACGGGTTCTTGGAAACATCTTTAGGACCAGTAGCGTAAACACCTTCGGCATACTGCTTGGCCACCTTGATAAAGGTATCGTCTTTAACGCCGTCATCGGAGATAAAATAGGTTTTCATCTTCTTTTTGCGCATCTGGGTGACGATCTTGGAGGCCTCGGGATGATATCCCCCAAAGATAACGGCTTCGGCCTTTTTACGCTTGATCTTCTGGACCACAGCAGAATAGTCCACGGCACCAGGGGTTATACCTTCATAAAGAACGACCTTTGCACGAGGATCTTTTTCCAGAAAACCTTTGGCGAATTCGGCCAAACCCTTGCCGTAATCGCCCTTGTCATGCAGTACCGCAATTCGTTTTACTTTCAATACGTTGAGGGCAAACTCGACTTCCAGCTTTGCCTGGGCATCGTCCGAAGCGATAGTCCTGAAGAAATTGGGATAATTGCCGCTTTGGGTCAAGGCCGGGTTGGTAGCAGAGGGTGACATAACCACTATTTTGGAGTCCTTATAAATTCCCAGGGCCGCCTTGGTGGCACCAGAACAAATATGCCCCAGAACTACGTTGACACCGGCACCAACCAGTTTTGTCGCCGTGTTGGCCGCCACTTCAGGCTTGCAAACATCGTCTTCAACGATCAGTTCTACCTTTTTGCCCAGTACACCACCCTTGGCATTGATGTTTTTAACAACAAGTTCGGCTGCTTTTACGGTCGGAATTCCGTAAGAGGCCAAGTCACCACTGTGGGGACCTGCAACTCCAAGCTTAATGGTATCGGCAGCTATGGCCGGACCACTTACCACAGTCAAAAACGCTGCTGCAACAATAAGTACCAGCAACTTTGCAAAATGCTTTTTCACCATTGTCTCCTCCTCGCTTCAATATGTTTGATTAGAATGAACGAACATAGCTTATAGACATCTTGTCGAGAGCCAGTCAAGCTTAGATGACTCAATTCATCCTTGCTCGGACGCATATATAACCACCAAAGCCCGCGAAGGGCCTTCCTCGATGCTACGCAGGGCATGGGGTATACCGGAATCAAAGTAGATGCTGTCACCTGTCGCAAGTTCTATGCGTTGGTCTGCTCCGATAAACTCCAGGGATCCTTCGGTTACATGCAGAAATTCTTCCCCGGGATGAGTGTAATAGTTGAGCTTGGCATTGTCCACCGGGTTGAAAGTCACCATAAACGGCTCCATGTGACGACGAGCAATGGGCCGTGCCAATGAAACGTAAGTATACCCACCGGGTGAAGATTTACGTATCAGTTCATTGAAATCGGCGGAACGGTCCGCCTGCCTGACAACCGAAATACGCTGGTTTGGTTCAGTTTCCCTGAAAAAATACCCTATGGTAACCCCCAGAGCCTTGGATATCTTTATCAGGGTTGCCAGGGGAGGAGCAATGACATCGTTTTCGATTTGTGAAAGCAGGGATTTGGACAACCCCGTCAGATCAGAAACATTTTGGAGAGTCAAGCCCCTTGCACGCCGGCGACGGCGGATTTTGTTGCCCAGGGCAAGGGCATCGACCTCTTTCTTTACATCCTGGTCACTTGTTATGGGAACTAGCGGCTCTTTCAATGCTTATTCTTTCAGGAAAGCGGTTTGCAGTTTTCTTTTAAAGAGCTTCTATTTAATAAATTAGATTTAGTACTGGCCTATTAAGTCAAATTTTTATTGATGTCAAACAAAATTTGGTGACATCGGACAGGCTACAACCCACTTTATTTAAAACTATTAAGGTAAAAATACAAGCTCGTAGCCGGATAGTTAAAAATGACCAAGAGCAGCGTCTGGCAAAAACGGCCAGAATCATAATCGCCTCCGCAAGACAGAAGCAGTTATGCACTCGGCGAAACGGGCCGTAAGGAACCGATTTTTCCCGGCCGGGGCCGGATACGTCGGTTCTCCTAAAAATCATTTAGGAACAACGGTAACGAAAATGCTTGCCGCTAAACAACCATTAGCTTATAAGCCAATAAATTGGTGTTCCGGGACAATATCAGGCACCAATGTTGTTTGCAAAATCTTCAACATGATTGTTCGGCAACAGTCTGCAATTCAGGATGGATAATGCGAAAACGTATTGGCCTGGTTGTCAAAAACGACCCCAAAGCCCAGAAAACAGCATTTAAGTTCACAAAATGGCTTCAGGACCGTGGCCTGGAAGTAGTCCGGAAAGACGGATCCGGCAGTAAGTCGGCAAAGACCAAATATGCGTCCAAGGCTCCGGCTGATTTGTACTGCGTGTTTGTCCTGGGAGGAGATGGAACCTTTCTTAGCGCAGTGCGCTGGATTGGGGACCAGGCAATTGCCGTTATGGGAATCAAGTTCGGCGAGGTAGGATTTTTAGCCGAAACCCTTGAAGCCCAATTCTTCAACGCTGCTGAAAGAATTTTAGACCACGGTTTCAGCACCTTTCCGCGTATGCGGCTTACCATAGATATCTACTGCAACGGAACTTTTCTAAAACGGGAAACAGTGCTCAATGACATGGTAATTAATAAGGGAGCCTTGGCCCGGCTGGCACAAATCGAGACCTATATCGACGACTACCATCTTACCGATTTCAGGGCCGACGGGTTGATTGTTGCAACCCCAACAGGTTCTACGGCTTATTCACTGGCCGCCGGAGGGCCCATAATAAATCCTTCGGTGCCGGCTATTCTTCTGACCCCCATCTGCCCGTTTACCCTTACCAACCGACCGTTGATAGTACCGGAAACAGCTACAATCAAGATCCGGCTGGCGAGAGATTCTTCTGATATCATGTTGACCTGCGACGGCCAGGTAGGCATTCCTATCGACCAAAGCCACACCATCACAGTCCGCAAAAGCGCCAGTGACTTACATATGATTCAATTACCGGGCCAGAATTACTATGAAATCCTCAAAACCAGGTTGAAATGGAGCGGCGGCCGCAGCTGAAAATTATTCACGCAGGCGGGACTTGTTGTGGTCGGCCGGAGGCACCCGGGGTAAGTTTCCCCTGATAAGGACGTTTTTCTCAAGTGAACGTACAACACTGTCTATCCGCTTGACTCCATCACGAATTTCTTGAATACCGTTAAGCGCCCCCCGGGTAATATGCGGTACATCCCGGCTGCCTACCTCAACGTTGTCCAAAATGACTCTCAACGATCCGACTGCCTCACGCAAATTAACCACGATCTGTCTGATAGCTGCAAGGCTGGACCCCAAATCAGCTCCCGCCTGTTTGAAAGAAGCCAGGTTCTGGTTTACCAACTTCATGGTTTCAGGGGTTTGGGAAGTCGCCCTGCCCAAATCAGCCAAAATACTATCCAAACTGGCCAAGCTCTTCCTGATGGCATCCAGAAGCTCACGGGAATTGATCAAGGCCCCCAATGTGCCCCGCCCAGACTCCAGGTCATCGGTAATGGCAGCCACGTTGGCACTTATCCTGCGGACATTTTCCAGTGTTCCCAGCAACGGCCCGTCAGGGGCGCGAAGCTCTTCGATCAACCTGGCTAAATTCTGAATGGCAATCACTGCCATTTTGGCTGTTTTTTCAACCTGGAACTCAGTCAACAAATCATCCAGGGAGCGCTTTTCCCGGGAAGGTATTTCGCCTTTCTCCGGCAAAAGCGGGGCCTTGGATGACCCGGGAATTATGGAAACATACTCAGAGCCGATAAAAGTTGGACTCTCCACGACACAAACACTGTCTGTCCTTATTCTTGAAGAATATTTTTCCAGGATAGCCAGGGTAACCCGCACCTTGTCTTTTTCAAGGCTGATATCTTTTACTTTTCCAATGTCAGTCTTGTACAGCTTAACAGCCGCATTTTTCTGCAGGTTATAATTCTGATCAAATGTTGTGTAATAGACCACGTAAGTCTGGAACCATCCCTCACCTCTGCCGATTACAACCAGGGCTGCGATCGTAAGTCCAAGCACAACGACCATAAATAAACCAACCATTTTTTCCCTGGTTGTATAGTCCGTATCCATATTTTCAGCCTTATCGACTTGTAAATTAATATATTAAGGTATTACAGACCTCAGGCATATCGCAAACATCCTTCCGCTAAAACCAGGTGACGATTGGCTGCCTTGCGAAAAAATGCATCCCCGCCGGAAGTAAAGACCAGCGGAACCGACTTTAAAATAAATTCTTCCAGAACCCGGCGAACGACCTGAAAACGCCTGTCAGTAACCAGATCGCCGGGTCTGTCTATCAAAATTATTTCAGGATTTTTGGACAACTCCCGCACAATGACCGCCAATTGAATATCAACCTGGTCCAGTTCCGAAGGCCTAAGTTCAATTTTCCGCTCAAGGTCAAGCAGTTGACATAGCACTTTTTCTTCCGCCCCAAGTCCAATAGAAAAAGAGTTTCCGAAATACCATTTCATTAAAAGCAGATTTTCCCTTATGCTCAGGTTGCTGATCAGGGACGCATCTTGAGCGATATAACTGATACGCCTTTTGCACTCAAGCAAATCTCGATAATCATCTGTACGGTGCTCGTGGCCCAGGAAAAAATACCTGCCGGCGTCCGGCTTTTCCAAAGTAGCCAGAGCCCGCAGCAAAAGCAAACCGTCAGCCGGATCACTTGATTCCAGGTATACAACTTCTCCCGGGCCAATGGTCAATGAACACTTTTTGAGGCCATGGCCCGCTTTTTCAGAGGCGATTACATAATCTTCTATGGCCACTTTCGAAGCATTACGATTCATAAATAAAACACCAGCGAAACAAATATATTAATTATCATACAATACAAAAATGACTCCACGGCGGCCTTTGAGGTGGCCATGGGGACATCATTTATTCTTTTGCCAACCTCAAATCCTCGTTGCAGGCATGTTACCGCGATCACAATTCCAAACAAAACCGCTTTAATAAAACCGACCAACAGATCCGCAGGAGCCATGGACTTTGTGATTTGATCAAGAAAATTGTCGAGTGGAATCCGGGTCAACATCCAGACCGCAACATATCCTCCTGAAATTGCAACCATGTCAAAAACGACAAAGAGACAGACCATGGCTGTGGTCAGCCCCACAAGACGAGGTACGCAAATGACCCGCATTGGATCAATTCCGTTTAATTCTATGGCCTCCAACTCACCCAGCACCCGCATGTATCCTGTTTCAATTGTGACTGCAGTGGCAGTCCTTAGAATGACAATAAGTGCGGTAATAATGGGGCCCAACTCACGAAATATCAACAAAACAGCTGTCCGTGAAAAATTGTACTGACCTGAAACCTTGGCAACTTGAAGCAAAATCATTGAGCCTGTAAGCAAGGCAACCGGTAAAATTACCGCCATTGCCTGAACGGCGGTAAAGAAAATCTGATCGATAGTAATCCGGCGGACCATGAGCCTGCCTGAACTTGACCGCTGCCTCATGGTAACAAAAATTCGCCATGCCAGGGCGCAAAGTTTCAGCAGGTGATCTGTTGCGTGGAGGGTTTTATGGCCAATTGTACCTAAAAATGTTTGCATTGGATCGTACGGTTGCAGGCTGTTTTCCCCTATGCAATATTTCTTGGCCGGTGATCAACAAAAGATAGACTGTTTATCGGCTGTTTATCCTTGATTCACCCGCCAAAAATCCAAGCATAGATGATTATTGACTTGTAATGTGCTCTTACAGTATAGGGTAACAAAGGTCAATGAATTCACTAATGTTTTGAATTTTCAATATGAAATTTTTTTTAAGTTTGATTGCCTCATTTTGCGTTGTTATGGTCGGCTTGACAACGGCATCTACTGATTGTCAATTCAACGGCCGCTATCTTGAACAACTGGACAACGGAACAATCGACTGGACCGACTTTAAAATAACCGCCTGGAACTCGGATAACTGCACGAATCTAGATAGCCCCCAAGTCAATTCCCAGCTTGCCTCTACGGGCAGCTTCCAGCCACAAGCTGTTACTGAACTGATGAACATTGTACTTTCACTGCCGGTCGACTCCAATAGCCGTGTCAGTGACAGAATCTCCGGCAACCGTTTAATAAGGAGCCAGCTTGAAGAAATAATCACTTCAAAGCCAACAACCGTGCTGGCAAATGATCAAACTATCGCTTTGCAATTCAATCTGAAGGGCGCTTTTTTGCAACTGCTCCTTCCGGAGGAAATCAAGCAGCTTTCTGAAATTCAAACAGTAACAACAAAGACCAAAGGCAAAACCAGCCAACAGCAACCAAATAAATATTCCGGTCTGGTAATAGATGCCAGGGCTATAAAAGCCTCACCGGCTCTGGTTCCCGAAATCAGGGATGAAAACGGTCGACAGATTTATGGAACGGCATTTATCAGCCGTGAGTTTGCCGTCCAGTATGGGGCCGGCCTTTATGCTTGCTGCATGAATGAAAAGGTAAAGCAGAAGGTGGGCAAAAACCCTCTGTCAATCAGAGCTTTGAAAGCCATTGGCCCAAACCAGTCCACCCTGGTGGTAAGCAATGGAGACGCTGCCAAGCTGCGCAGTGTTTCCTCCCATCTCAGTTTTTTAAAACAAGCCAGAGTGGCAATCCTGCTCAGTGAAGAAAATCCTCCACTGGACAAAGGAAAACCATGAAAATGATATTTTCAAAACCGGCAGGGCATTGTCTTTTCAGGAAAATTACTCCCATTTTTCTAGCTTTGATGACAATTTGGCTCACAGGATGCGGTCCGGAGGCAATTGTACTGCGTTCCGGGCTGGATACTCCTGCCCAGCATGTGGCCAATGGAAATCGCTTTTTGAAAAACGGGAAAACAGATGCTGCTATACGTGAATTTAACCGCGCCCTCGAACTGGCTCCGAATTATTCACCGGCCTATGTAGGCCTTGCCATTGTCAAGGGCCAAAATGGCGATATCGAAGGCGGCCTGTCTCTTATGGACAAGGCTGACAAGCTTGCCAAAACAAAAGCTGAAATTCAAACCGTTGACACCGGGTTCTGTACCCTTTACCGCCTCAAACGCCAACGACTGAGAAACACCCCGTCGGCAGCGGCACCCTGAAACCTTTTCAGGCAGGCATTCGTTCCGCCCCCCGCCCGGGCAAAAACCGGTATTGGTCCACCACTGTTATCTAACAGGCTGTCGAAAAACGTCATGAGCGCAGGTCAGACAAGGCAAAATCCGACGAAAAAGCGCAGTTTATTGGTAATAAATGAGCATTTTGAGGAGGATTTTAACGCCCTATGGCCAAGCGTAATAGTTTTTCAAGAGCCTGCTAATATCGATAATGACCCGGTTTAAAAGGCCCCTCAACCGGTACCCCCAGGTACTGCGCCTGTTTGGGAGTTAAACGTTCCAATTTTACGCCCAATTTTGTAAGATGCAACCTGGCAACTTCTTCGTCCAGCTTTTTAGGCAGGGTGTAAACCTTTTTAGCGTATTCTTTTGTAGCAAGCTCAATTTGTGCCAAGCACTGGTTGGTAAAACTGTTGCTCATTACAAAACTGGGGTGGCCCGTAGCACAACCCAGATTGACCAGTCTGCCTTCAGCCAGGACAATTACACTTCGTCCTGATTTCAATGTCCACTTGTCCACCTGGGGTTTTATGTTTTCCCGCCTGCATTCAGGTGTGGTTTCCAGGTAGCGCATTTCTATTTCACTGTCAAAATGACCTATGTTGCAAATTATAGCCTCGTCTTTCATCTGCTCCATGTGACTGCCGGTTATGACGTCACAACAGCCAGTGGCCGTAACGAAAATATCGCCGACAGGAGCAGCTTCATCCATGGTAACCACTTGAAAGCCTTCCATCGCCGCCTGAAGGGCACAAATAGGATCAATCTCAGTGATCAATACCCGGGCTCCATATCCCCGCATTGACTGGGCGCAACCTTTGCCCACATCACCGTAGCCGCAAACCACGACCACTTTGCCGGCCACCATCACGTCTGTGGCCCTCTTGATGCCATCGGCCAGAGACTCCCGGCACCCATAAAGATTATCAAACTTGGACTTGGTCACCGAATCGTTTACATTGAAAGCCGGAAACAAAAGCTGACCACTTTTTTCCAGTTGATACAAGCGATGAACTCCGGTCGTTGTTTCCTCAGAAACCCCGCGTATTTTTTCAGCTATACTTGTCCAGAACCCCTTGTTGCGCTGGTGGGACAGCCGCAGCCTTGCAATCAGACACCGCATGTCCTCACTATCGTATTCAGCATCCAAAAGGGCGGGGTTTTTTTCCACCGCCACACCCTGATGCACATAAAGGGTAGCATCACCACCGTCGTCTACAATAAGATCAGGGCCGCCGCCATCGGGCCAGATCAAGGCCTGTTCGGTACACCACCAGTATTCTGCAAGGGTTTCGCCCTTCCAGGCAAAAACAGCTGCCGAGCCTTTCTTGGCTATGGCGGCGGCGGCATGATCCTGGGTGGAAAAAATGTTGCAGGATGCCCAGCGTATATCAGCGCCCAGTTCCCTGAGAGTATCGATGAGCATTGCGGTTTGAATCGTCATGTGCAGGCTGCCTGTTACCCGCATTCCTTTGAGTGGCTTCCGGGGTCCATATTTTTCCCGCACAGCCATCAAACCGGGCATTTCGTTCTCGGCCAGTTGCATTTCCTTCAAACCCAGTTCAGCCAGGGAAATATCGGCTACCTTATGGGGCAGCTTTGGATCGTATCCCGGCACCTCTGCTAGAGGTTTGATATTGTAAACCGCTTTCATATGGTTTGCCTCCTTTTAAAGACCGGCTTTTTCACGAATCACATCTGCCATATTCGTGTTTTCCCAAGTAAATTCGGCCTCGCTCCGACCGAAGTGTCCATAAGCCGATGTCTGCCTGTAAATCGGACGCAGCAGATCAAGGTATTCAATAATAGCAGCCGGACGCAGATCCCAAACTTCGCGCACTATCTCTTCCACCCTGGCTTTGGGCACATTTCCGGTCCACATCAAATCGACCATCACTGAAACAGGTTCGGCTACCCCTATGGCATAAGCAAGTTGTACTTCACACTTTTTTGCACAACCGGCGGCTACTATATTTTTGGCGATGTGTCGGGCCATGTACGAAGCGCTGCGGTCTACCTTGGAAGGATCCTTGCCCGAAAAACAACCCCCTCCATGGCTTCCCTGGCCCCCATAAGTGTCTACGATGATCTTGCGACCGGTCACGCCACAGTCCCCCATGGGACCTCCAACGACAAAACGCCCGGTGGGATTGATAAAATATCGCGTATCACCGTCAATCATCTCGGATGGAATGACTTTCTTAATAACTTCCTCTATAACCGCCTCACGCAGTTCTTCATATGTCACATCCGGTTTGTGTTGGCTTGAAACGACGATTGTATCAACTCGTTTGGGCACCCCGGCTTCATATTCTATGGTAACCTGGCTTTTGCCGTCAGGCCTTAAAAAATCCAGCGCACCATTTTTTCTTACTTTAGCCAACCGGCGGGTAAGCTTGTGAGCATACATTATCGGCATGGGCATCAGCTCAGGTGTTTCATTGGTGGCAAATCCGAACATAAGCCCCTGATCTCCGGCACCCTGGTCCTTGAACAGCCCCTGACCTTGGTTTACACCCTGGGCTATATCCGGAGACTGGTGATCAATACTGGTTATCACCGAGCAAGTACGCCAGTCGAAACCCATCTGGGATGAGGAATAACCAATTTCGCGTATTGTACTGCGGACTATTTCGGGCATATCTACGTAACACTCGGTTGTAATTTCACCGGCAATAAAAGCCAGACCTGTAGTTACCAAGGTTTCACAAGCGACACGGCAATTGGCATCCTTGGCGATGATTGCGTCCAGGATTGAATCTGATATGGCATCGGCAACCTTGTCAGGATGTCCCTCGGTTACAGATTCAGAAGTAAATAAAAATTTTTCGTCAGCCATGGTGTGCATCTCCTATAATTGATTTTCGAACTTGGGATCTCCAAGAATCCGGTTGTTTCCATTCATGACAGCAGCTTCACAGGAAAGCCGCTTTCACCTTTAAAAATCCATACCACCGACGGTTGCCAAATACAACTTTTCATCTCCTTTGTTTTATTTTGACAAGATACTGGTCCGGATTCAAAAGATGACTTGCGATCATTTGCTCTCGGCTCTACCAACTGCTTGACATCGTTCAAGCTAGTCTGTTATGTGTCCTCCTTGCGTCAGTATTGCTTTTTGTAACCCCGATTGACCTGCCAGACTTTATCTTATGCAGGATTAAATGGTTTTTGAATACGAAAAAAACCGCTCGTGGGTTGAAAATTTAACCTTGGTTATGCAGCTGGGCCTGACAATGGCGGGAAGCATAGCCTTTTGTTTCCTGATTGGTCGCTTCCTGGACAGATGGCTCGGAACCAAGGGAATTTTTATCGCCATATTCACGCTTCTGGGAGTTGTTGGAGGAGCCGTCACGGCATACCGCCAAATAAAAGAGAGTATGCCAGGGGTAAAAGACAATACTGAAAATAATAGCAAGCCGTAGAACAGGAATTCTGTCCGGTGAAAAACACCTTGCATGATACTTGTGTTACCACTATGGTTCTGGCCATTGTTTCTGCTCTGATTCTCAACTGGCTGGTTTCACCGGCAGCTGCTGCAGGAATTGTCCTCGGCGCCGTCTTCAGTGCACTCAACTTCATTCTTATTCCGCTTGGCTGGCGTTTTTGCCTTGCAGCTGACCGCAAAAGGGCCAGCGCACTTTCACTGGCCAGTATTGTCGGGCGCTACCTGATTCTCAGTTTGCCTTTGGTTTTTTCCGCCAACAGCTCCAGGGTAAGTTTCCTGACTACTGCTGTCGGGATCATGGCTGTTCAAATTTATCTTATCGCCTCGCACGCTGCCGGTAAGCTAAAACTGGCTCTGTTCGGGGAAACCAGGAAAGGCGAATCCATTAAATGAACGACCTGGGCAAAGTTCATCAACTGGTTTTTAAGGCTGGAGATTTCAATTTTGTCTTCAATCTGGAAGCCATAGCAATGACTTTGATTGTTATCATTGTTCTTTTGGCTTTTGCCATCCTGGCCACCCGCAAGCGCGATTTTTTGCCACGCCCGTTACAGGTGCTGGGGGAAATCTTTGTTTCCCAGTTCTACCAGTTGACTGAAGACGCTCTGGACAAGAAAATGGCGGCCAAATACGCACCCATGATCTGCTCTTTGTTCATGTTCATGCTGATTTCCAATTGGTTGGGAATCATCCCTCACCTTGAAGAACCGACCAAAGATTTAAATACGCCCCTCGGGCTTGGTATAATGGGCTTCTGTATCGCCCATTGGGCAGGTATAAAGACCAAAGGTTTCAAAAACTACATCAAAGAATATTTTCAACCGATTTTTTTCATGATGCCCCTCAATCTGATTGGAGAGCTGGCCAAAATCGTATCAATTTCGTTTCGTTTGTTCGGCAACATCATGGGTGGTTCGATCATTATCCTCGTGGTATCGCATCTTTGCTACAGTCTTGTTTTGCCTCCTTTTCTTAATGCGTTTTTCGGATTGTTCGTGGGAACCATTCAGGCATTTGTTTTTACTATGTTAACAGTGGTTTACATTTCGGTGCAAGTAAAATAGGAGACCACATTGGACCTGATAGCCTCTGGAAAAATGGCTGCCTTTTTCAGCTCTGGAATATGCATTGGACTCGGTGCAGTGGGTGCCGCCATAGGTGAAGGTTATACGGCTGCTATTGCTAATCGAGCTGTTTCCAGGAGTCCTGAACGCTCGGGTGACATCCTCAAAAACATGCTGGTCGGGCAGGCGGTGGCTGAATCGGCTTCCATTTTTGCCCTGGTTATTGCCATCCTGTTGTTGTTCATGGATATTGAAGGTCATGGTGTTTTACAAAGCGCCGCTCTTCTCGGCGCTGGTTTGAGTATGGGATTCGGTGCCATGGGAGCCGGCATTGGAGCCGGTTTTCCCGGAGGTCAGGCTTGCCTTGGAATTTCACGTCAACCTCAGGTAACATCTTCACTGACGACCAACATGCTGATAGGGTCGGCAGTCTGCCAGACACCGGCCATATTTTCCATGGTGGTTGCACTGATGCTCGTCTTCATGAATTTTGATCAAACACCGGCCGCTCCAGGGTGGGCTGCCATGTTGGGAGCCGGCCTGAGCACCGGTCTGGCTGCCATCGGGTCAGGCTACGGAGGGGGGCTGGCCGCCGGAGCAAGCTGTGAGGGCATTGCCCGTCAGCCAAGAACAGTCGGGCAGGTAACCACCACCATGCTGGTGGGGCAAGCTGTTGCTCAAACCCCGTCGATTTTCGGCCTTTTGGTCAGTTTTATATTGATGTTCAAAACATTTGCGGCGTCTTCAGCCCTGGCTCCGGCAATGGGACTGCTTTCAGCCGGTTTGTGTATGGGCTTGGGGGGCATCGGTCCAGGCATCGGCAATGGTTCAGCCGCTGAATCGGCCGTCAGGTGGGTTGCCCGTAACGTAGAGCAGTCCGATGTTCTGATGAGGCTGATGCTGGTGGGCCAGGCGGTTTCACAATCAACAGCTATTTATGCGATGGTAATCAGCCTGGTGTTGATATTTGTCGTCTAACATTAAATTTGTAAACGGAGGAAACAATGGCTATCGAAGGTGCAGATCTGATTAAGGCAGCGGCTTTTCTAGGGGCAGGAATCTCCATGGGCCTGGGTGCAATAGGACCCGGCGTTGGCGAAGGCATGGTGGCAGCCAAGGCCTGCGAGGCCATCGGTAAAAATCCCAAGGAAGCCGGACTGTTGACCAGAACAATGCTGGTTGGCCAGGCAGTTGCAGAATCCACCGGAATTTACTCTCTGGTGATCGCATTGCTGTTGCTGTTTGTCGTTTAATCGGCCAATTTCCGGTCGTATTTCAAAAACATAGATTTTGCGGGGGACGCCCAGGATGTCCATCGTCAGCAATATTGCCCTTATTTCCATCAACGCTACGCTGGTGGTACAAGTTCTCCTTTTTTTGCTCCTGGTATGGTTGCTCAACCGGATCATGATCAAACCACTGCGCCTGATTATGGCGGAACGAAAAGAGCATCTTAAACGCATAGAAAGCGACATTCTGTCGGCCCGCCAGGACCACCAGCAGCTGGAGGAAGAAATACACGCCCAGGAAGCTGAAGCCCGACGGGAGGGACTCCGGATCAGGCAGGAGCTTGAAACCGATGGCTTCAACGCTGCCGCAGAAATCCTGGATCAGGCTCGCCGGCAAATCGCGTCCCAAAGAGAAAAAACCATGGCAGATATCAATAAAGCCCTGGATAAAGTCCGCTCTGAAATGGAAACCGAGGCCCAGCAGCTTGCCACCAGGATTATGGAGATTGTGCTTAACCGGAGGCTGTCATAGCATGAAACGAAAAATCATACTAATATTTCTGGCCGTATTAATTATCCCGACTGTCTTTCCCCTCGGGAATCACGTCGTTTTGGCAGCCGAAAGCAGTGGTTTCAATCGTGCAACTTACGATATTATAATGCGTTGGGTAAACTTTCTGATCCTTGCAGCCCTGCTTATAAAATACGGCCGCGGTCCCATAATGAACTTTCTCAACGGACAGAAAGAACAGATCAAAGAAGAAATATCCCAATTAGAAGCCAAGAAAAAACAGGTTGTAGAGCAAATAGAAGAAGCCCGCATCCTGCTAAAACAGCGCGCCGACCGTATAGAGCAGATAAAACAGAAAATCATTGCCGATGGAACCCGGGAAAAAGAACGAATTATTAACCAGGCACGTCGTGAAAGCCAGCATCTTCTGGAAAGTGCCGGTCACAAAATGGAGCACCAAATCCGTCAGGCCCGCGAAACTGTTAGGGCTGAAATGATTGATCAGGCGGTTGCCTTGGCTACCAAACGCCTGCCGGAACTAATGACCCAGGCTGATTCTGAAAATCTTGTCGCCAAATTCATTGAAGCAACAGAAAAATTTTAAGGAATCCAACAGCCCATTATCCCTGTCAATACATCCTCCAACCTGAACGACTTTTTACGGCTCTTTTCAAATCGGCCGGTGATTTAAATATCAAATAAGATCGCAACAATTCCTAATTTGTTAAAAGATGGACTTGATTTTCCATAGCCACAAGAGTATGCAATTTGCCTTGTTCCTCAACAAAGCTGCATCTAAACCGATAACTGTTTGATTTGAAAGGAAGATACTCATGAAAAATTCACAAAAAGGATCTGTCTCCATTGAAGAATTCGTGCGCAATATCACCAAAAAATGGGAAGAAATGCATTCTGACGAGTTCAAGAAACTTGAGGCAGACCTACCGGTAATTACAGTCAGCATGGAACCGGGAAGTGGAGGCTGCCTGATTGCCAAGGAAATTGCCAGCCAGCTTGGTTTTGATTTTTTCCATCGCGATATAATCCATAAAATAGCCGAAAGTGCCCGCATAAGCGCCAAGGTAATAGAATCTCTTGAAAAAGAACGCCTTTCAGGTGTCCAGGATTTTATTGCTTCCCTGGTAAAAGATTCCTATATTCATCCCAGTATTTACCTCGAACATTTGATGAAGATAGTCTCTACCATTGGCAAACACGGTCGGGCGGTGATTGTAGGGCGGGGGGCCAACTTTATCCTTCCGCCTGAAGAGCGCTTCAGTGTAAGGGTCATAGCTCCACTGGAAACCCGTATCGCCAATGTGACCCGACTTTTCGGTGTGCCAAGCGATACGGCAAAAAGGCGGATAATGATCCGCCAGTCGAAGCGCCAGGCGTTTGTCCGCCAGAGCTTCAATGCCGACATCAACGATCCCGGCCATTACGACCTGGTGATCAACTCCGGCAGAATGAATGTTGAATCAGCGGTAGAAGCTGTGATTGGAGCCGTGGTTGGATGTCTTGGGAAAAACAAGAAAGGTATGGTTGTCAAGTGAATCACTCCGGGGAAGTAATTACATCTGATCAGCAGCCACCGCTTCTTCTGGTAAAAGGTGGTCATGTCTATACACCCCAAGACCAGGGTGAATTGGATATCTTGACATGTGATGAACGTATCCTGAAAATAGCCCCGCGGATCGACCCACCCCCTGGTATTGCCGTTAAAATAGTCGACGCCCGGAAAAAGTTGGTCATTCCAGGCCTGATCGACCTCCATGTCCACCTGCTTGGGGGAGGAGGTGAGGGTGGTTTCGGCACCCGTATGCCTGAAATCAGTTTGAAGACCATACTTGAAGCTGGTGTAACTTCGGTGGTAGGGTGCCTTGGAACGGATGACGTTACCCGCAGGCTCGAAAGTCTGCTCGCAAAGGCCCTCCAACTCAGGGACGAAGGAATATCCGCTTACATTTATACCGGCTCCTACCATGTCCCTCCGCCGACCATTACCGGCAGTATCCGCAAGGACATAGCCTTGATAGACCCTATTGTCGGGGTCGGCGAACTGGCCATATCCGACCACCGCTGTTCCCAGCCGACTTTTGAAGAATTTGTCCGGATTGCAGCCGAGGCCCGTACCGGTGGCATGATCGGGGGCAAAGCCGGACTTGTCCACCTGCACGTGGGCAACGGCGAAAAACGCTTATCACTGCTTATAAAAACGGTTAAAGAAACTGAAATTCCTATTGGCCAGTTTCTGCCCACCCATGTCAACCGCACGGCGGAGCTGTTCGAGCACGCCCTGGAATTTGCCCGGATGGGGGGCAATATCGATCTCACCGCAGGCTCAGCAGCCCTTGCCTTTGGACTGGATACCACTTCGGCCCTTGAAATGATAAGCAAAGAAAACATAAACCTAGATCAAATTACCCTCAGCTCGGACAGCAACGGCTCCATGCCGATTTTCAATTCCAGGGGTCAATTGGTCCGCTTGGCGGTTGGTCAAATTAGTGTTCTTCCAAAGGCCTTGCGAAGTCTGCACGCCTCCGGGATGCCTTTGGATCAGGCCCTTTGTCCGTTCACGGCAAACCCGGCCAGCAGGCTGGGCCTTGCCCGGCGCAAGGGACGCCTTGAACCCGGGATGGATGCCGATATTATTTTGCTTGATTCAACAAACCTGGAAATTGACACAGTGATCGCCAGGGGCAAGTTGATGCTACCCGTTTAACAAGAATAACTCTCATGAATCCCATAAAAGAAATTATTGAGCTTACAAAAAAACTGATCAGTTTTCGATCAACCCACGACCGTCCTGAAGAAATCCGCAAATGTTGTCTGTTTGTCTCCGACTGGTTTGCCGTTCACGGAATTGAACACCGCTGCATAGAAAACTCCGGCTATCTTTCTCTGGTGGTCATGCCCAAACCAGATTACACACCGGTTCTGCTCATGTCCCACCTGGATGTGGTGGCAGGTCCCGGGCAACTTTTCATCCCCCGGATGGAAGGCAATATTCTTTGGGGCCGGGGAAGCATTGATGACAAATATGCCGTTGCCCTGTCCATGGTTTTGTTAAAAGAAATACTTGCCCAACGGCCAGGTGCCGATAGCAACTGGCCCGTAGGCCTGCTGATCACCAGCGATGAAGAAATCGGCGGCAAACAGGGCGCCGGCAAAATACTGCCTTCGATTCGCACCGATTTTGGCATCGCCCTGGACGGAGGTCGTCCCGGCAGCATAGTAGTCAAAGAAAAGGGTATTCTAAAAATACGACTGACAACCCGGGGGAAAAGCGCCCATGGCAGCCGGCCCTGGCTGGGAAAAAATGCAATAACGGCCCTGCTAGCCGACATCCAGGCTATCATGGGATTATTCGAACCCTATCCTGATGACCCGGGCCACTGGCACCGCACCTGCAACGTGGGACTCATCAGCGGCGGCCGGGTTTCCAACCAGGTTCCGGACCTGGCAGAAGCAATCCTGGATGTACGCTTTACAGAAAATGACAACCCTGACCTTCTGGTGGCTGAAATGCAAGCCGCTGTCCAGGGTACCCTGGTGGTTGAAGAAAGGGCGCAAATGCTTGTTTCGCGCCCCTCAAGCCACCTTGATCTTTTGCTTGAATGCTGCCCCGGCGCCAGTCTAGAGGCTGAACATGGCAGCAGTGACGCCCGCTATCTAACCCAATTCGGCATGAACGGTGTGGTCTGGGGAGCAGACGGCCAAATGAGTCAACATTCGGACAATGAACATGTCCTGGTTCCCAGTATTGAACTTGTATATCAGCGCCTTTTACAGTTCATTAAACAGTTGGACAAAACCGGCTGATGATGAAATGCGTTTCAGCGCACAACACCATTAATGCATTGACCTGCCGTTATGACTACGGCTGTTTCCACCAGGGCGAAGTAACTTTGAATTGATATACCCACATCTATCCAGCGGCAGACTGGTCTATGATCTCTGTCAAGGCTTCACTTGGCATGCCGGGAAATTAAAGCCTTGATATCGTCAACAATGGCCTGTCCGTCCAGGCCTTTGGCACTTGCCTGGGCAATCCATTTTTGCGATATAGGTTTAAGACGTTGATACCATTTGGCTTTTTCAGATGCAGCCAGTTCTATCACCTCAACCTGGTACTTCTCTTTGGACCACTGCATGGCTTCAAGGACGTGTTGGTCCATGTAGCGGCCCGTCCATTCGGCCTGTTCAGCCATTAATTCGTCCAGAACCTGCTGAACATCCTTGGGAAGCTTGTTCCAGGAATCCATATTCATCACCACGGCAAAGGGATAAATGGCTGTGTTGGTCATGGTTACATGGCGGCAAAGCTCAGCAAAGTTAAAATCTTTCATAACTTCCAGAGATGATAACAAGCCTTTGACTACGCCTTTCTGCAAAGCCTCCGGTACCGCCGGCATGGGCATCCCCACCGGGTTGGCGCCCAGGGCCGCAAGGACCTGGGCTGCCCCGCCCGAGCCCCGCAGATCCAAGCCCCGCAGGTCTTTCAAGGTCCTTATGGGCACTTTAGACATGATATTGGTGGGAGCACTGGTGAAAAGAGTCAGGACCTTGACCCCGGCAAAAGCCTTGGGCTGGTATTTTTTATACAAATCAAGCAGAACCAAACTCCCAGTTCTGGCATCAGGGATACCCAGCGGCAGGCCGGTGGCATTTGTCACCATGAAACGCCCCGGCTGATAAGCCATGCACAAGCATCCGATATCGGCCTGACCGGCAATGACTCCGTCAAGCATGGCTTTTGCTCCCAGCAGGGTACCTCCGGGGAAAGTATCGATTTTCACTTTCCCGGCAGTTCTTTTTTCCACCTCTTTTTTCCAGTGTTCCATTTGAACGCATGGAAAAGTGTTGGCCGGCGGGAAATTGGCATAGGTAAGCCGGACAACCGAATCTCCCGAATATGCCGGCCCGGGAACCAGCATACAGGCAGCCAGTGCCAGAATCATCGACAATTTAACCAACCTGGGCAATGCAGTTAACATGGAAATCCTCCCTTTTTTATCATTATGGAAAATCAGCTGGAATGGCCTTGGTTGCCGTTGCGTTTGTCGAAAACGCGCTGGCTCTTGCGCTCAGTCCGGGGGAGACTACCGGGATCGACAATTTCCACATGGCAGCGCACAAGTATCTTGCGTCTGATCTCGGCTTCCACCGCCCGGGCAAGCTGGTGATTTTCAGCGACAATTTCATTGTCAACCCGTTCTACTTTCACCGTCATCATATCCCGGCCATCTTTACCATGGGCCAGATGAATCTGGTATTCACTGCCAACACCCGCTATGGTACTCAAAACGTGGTCTATCTGGCTGGGATAAATATTGACTGCCCGATAGATGAACATATCGTCGGTCCGTCCCATGATTCGATCATGGCGCGGGAAACCGACCCCGCATTCACAGGGGCCATCTATAATTCTGGTAAGGTCATGGGTTCGATACCTGATCAGGGGGCTGCCTTCTTTGCGTAATGTTGTAACCACCAATTCACCAAAAGTTCCTGGAGGCACCGGCTGCAGGCTTTCGGGATCAAGGATTTCGAAAATAAAGTGGTCGGCCCAGTAATGGATACCGTTATGGTATTGGCAATCGATGCCTGTACCAGGACCGTAAAGTTCAGTCATACCGTAAATATCATGGATGTGCTCGACCCCCATCAGTTCACCAATACGCCGGCGCATGGCATCTGAGCAACGCTCAGCGCCCATTATGATTTTTTGAA
>JALVQM010000301.1:0-408 GCA_027025615.1 Desulfobacteraceae bacterium
AATAAAAACTTTAAAATTCAAGTTGAGACTTAATCAGAACTTCCTTAAGGAAGCTCTAATGAAATCAATACTCATCATTTTTTGTACTACCATTGCGGCACTTTCTCCCTGTCACGCAGTTGCAGAAAAAGCAGACCCCGGACTGTTAGAGTACGATATTCTTTTGGAGGGAGAGGATGTGGGCGATATAACGCTTAAATTAGCTCAGACCGAAGAGGGATATCTGATTGTTGAGCATAATCAGATCAAAATACCTGGATGGTGGGGAGATATCAATATCACCACCATTTTGAGCGAAGAGTTTCAGCATGGGTCTGGTTTCATCAATAGCGATAGTAAAACAGTGGCGGATGGCACCGTTTACTGGACCAGAATCAGCCGTCGTGACGACGGCTATCTGGGAGCGTA
>JALVQM010000301.1:418-4577 GCA_027025615.1 Desulfobacteraceae bacterium
AGCTCGGCAGTTCTCCCAGCTGTCATCTGCCTTGACCGGGAGAGGTCAGTTCAAAGCAGAAGAGATTATCGCACGCTCCAGAGCGATATTTTCCGTGCGTGCCGACTCGGCACACACACATCGCGTAAAATTCACGCAAAATTCGTTCTCGACCACCCTGTACGATCTTCCGTTCTTTATACAGAGATACGATGACAAGGCACTGCCGAAAAAAATCAATATTCTGGATGCGCAGGATATGGAAATTCATCAGGTGAGCATAAGCGATCTGGGAGTTGAAGATCTTATTGTTGGCAAGAAAAAGCTTCAGGTTCGTCACCTGGTAATCTCCGGTGGAAAATACAAACCCTCACATCTCTGGCTAAAAGAGGGTGGCAACTCATTCCCTTATACGATTCGTCATGTGGGAGAGGATGAAGATGGCATGTTTGAAATAGTACTCAAGCCAGATTAGATCATGCTGTGATCATGGGCTTTTTAACACTTTATTAATATACCGGAGACTATAGCGTAATCATTATCCCAGCCACAACTCTCGGGAGTGCGCGATGAATCGATGGAAAAAAGCCCTGACAATATCCATCCTGCTGCTGTTCATTTTTCTGCTTGCCGGATGTAATGAGCGCTACCGGGAACTCCCTGTTGATTTCGAATATGCAGGCAACTCTGTTTCAGGATCGCTTGTGTTACCCAAGAACAGTCAGGAACCCTATCCGGTCGTTATATTCGTTCATTAGGAGGATGTTCAAAGTTCTGTGTCAGCAAATTCCGGGTTTATTGCAGCTCAATCTGTTTGAGAAACATGATCCGATGGCCTTTTCTATGAGGTGATCCTGTAAGTGACAAGCAATTCGCCGTCAATCAGATGACTTTGCTGTAAAAATAACGGGACAGCAACGATATGGATTATATGAAAAAGCGGTTTATTATCCTGTTAGAGCAACACAGATGGAGAGTCAGTCATAAAATATTGTAATTGGGACAAAAAGCGGACATAATGACCTCAAACAATCCCGTTATTGAGGAGCCACGAATTATGTACCAAGCCCACCCATTGGAGTTGCTGAGAACAGCCCGCCATCGCTACACGCAGAAGCAACTAGCTGAAATTCTTGAAGTTGATGTCAGAACAGTTCGCCGTTGGGAAGTCCGCGAAACCGATCCGCCATCTTATCTTTCGGATGCAATCAGACAAAGAATCCTCCCGCTGGTTGAAGATTCCGGAAAAGGCGATAGATTACGCTTTATTGACCTGTTTGCTGGAATAGGTGGCATTAGGATGGGATTTGAGGCACATGGAGGAAGTTGTGTTTTTACTAGCGAATGGAACAAGTTTGCTCAAAAAACCTATCTAGCCAACTTTCCCCAAACACAAGATCATGTATTTGTCGGCGATATTACCGAAGTTGATGAAAAAGATATTCCGGATCATGAAATTCTGCTGGCTGGCTTTCCCTGTCAGCCATTCAGCATAGCGGGCGTTTCCAAAAAAAATGCTTTGGGAAGGCCACATGGGTTTGAATGTACTACCCAAGGAACGCTATTTTTTGATGTGGCAAGAATCATTGCTGAAAAACAACCCAAAGCTTTTTTGCTTGAAAATGTTAAAAACTTGCTGTCCCACGATAAGGGCAATACCTTCGAGGTGATTACTCAGACTCTTCGTGATGAGCTTGGATACGAAGTGCACTACAAGGTTATTGACGGTCAGCATTTCGTCCCCCAACACAGAGAGCGCATTCTAATTGTCGGTTTCAAGGGGAGTACGGATTTTTCGTGGGATGCTTTGCGGTTGCCGGAGAAAGGAGCAATACGATTGTCGTCCATTCTCCACCCACAAGATGGCAGTGAACAACCTGAAGAACCATTTACCATTGGACCACGCGCAAAGGTCAACAGCAAATACACACTGACACCAAAATTGTGGGCATATTTACAAGCTTATGCTGAAAAACACAGGAAAGCCGGTAATGGGTTTGGGTTTGGACTGGTTAGTGGTAATGACATTGCGAGAACTCTGTCTGCTCGTTATTACAAGGATGGCTCAGAAATTCTCGTATCACAAGGCAAAAGAAAACGTCCCCGGCGCCTAACCCCAAGGGAATGTGCCAGACTTATGGGGTTTCCGGATAGTTTTATAATTCCGGTTAGTGACACTCAAGCTTACAGACAATTCGGGAACAGTGTTATTATGCCTGTCATGAAAGAAGTTGCCAGTATTATAGTGCCTCATGTGATGAT
Organism: Desulfobacteraceae bacterium; assembly: GCA_027025615.1. Lineage (GTDB taxonomy): Bacteria > Desulfobacterota > Desulfobacteria > Desulfobacterales > Desulfosarcinaceae > JALVQM01. Next base: position 2,660 of record JALVQM010000301.1, read on the forward strand.
CTTGAAAGAAAAAGAAGAGGGAAATTTCAAACAGGAATCGCTTGTCCTATGACGGATGTTGTTGATAAAGCCACACGCAGTCGCATGATGTCAGGTATTCGAGGAAAAGACACGAAACCAGAGATGGTTATACGAAGTGGGCTTCATAAATCTGGATTCCGTTTCAGGCTTCATGACAAAACACTGCCAGGAAAACCGGATCTGGTTTCAAAGAAGTATAATGCTGTTATTTTTATAAATGGATGCTTTTGGCACAAGCATGAGTGCCGGTTGTTTAAATGGCCTAAAACCAGAGCAGAATTCTGGCAAGAAAAAATAAACAAAAACCATGAAAATGACAAGTTGGTATTAGAGAAGCTTTCCAGGCTTGATTGGCGTGTATGTGTGGTCTGGGAATGTGCGCTAAAAGGAAAAAGTAAAGACCTGTCGAAAGTAATATATAAAATTACCACTTGGCTGACTGGTGAAAACGAATTTCTGGAGATCGCAGGGTGAAAAAAGGTTATTTATCACAATATTTTGAAGGAGTGGCAGTAAAGAATTTAAGTGCCGTTGAAGCTGATGTTTTAACTTCAAATCAGCATGAGTTTAATGGTGTTGAAGGTCTGCGAAACATCCTTGGTGAGCCCGAAGGGAAAGTTCGATACCCAGCAACATTTATGTACCTGACCGATCATGATGATGAACCAATTATCGAAGATGGATTTTTAACATGGTATGACGCAAGACAAAAAGCCAGGATAGAACGGGGTATAATGCGATATGAGTATCGCCTGTATTTTCCAACCAACCAGGTATCTCAGTGTGCTAATGCTGGAGATATTCTGGTTATTGCAAAACGTCCTGATGATACGCTATTGGCAATTGTGGCAGAAGCAGAAACCACTATCGCAAGGCAGATACTCTGGTTGTTTGGATTTTCAGATTTATCTCACCCCGGTTTTTCAGTTCGTGAAGAATTAGAAACTGAACAGGATCGAATAGAGTTTGCATCAAGGTTTATACTTGAAAGTATCGGCATAGCCGTTCAGGTAACAGAAGAAACATGGCTTGATAAGATACTTGAAAAATTCAATGGAACATTCCCAACAACCAGGGAGTTTTCTTCTTTTGCTCGCTCAACACTACCTGATGTAAATCCACAAGACGGTCAGGATATAGCCTTGATGGCTTGGATGGAAAGGGAGGAAATCCTTTTCCGAACATTGGAGAAACACTTGATTGGAGAGCGTTTGTCCCAAGGGTTTGATGGCGATGTGGATGGGTTTATATCCTTTTCCTTGTCGGTGCAGAATCGAAGGAAAAGCCGTGCAGGTCTCGCTCTCGAAAATCACCTTGAAATTCTATTTAAGGAGTCTGGTATTCGCTACACAAGAACCCCGAAAACGGAAAACAAGTCAAAACCGGATTTTATTTTTCCTGGAATTGAAGAATACAGAACTCCTGAATACGACTCGTTACTGCTCACGATGCTCGGGGTAAAGTCATCATGCAAGGATAGATGGAGGCAGGTTCTAGCAGAAGCTGGCAGGATTGAGAAAAAGCATCTGCTGACACTTGAAGCTGCTATCAGTAAAAACCAGACCGACGAAATGCAGGCAAAAAATTTGCAGCTTGTTTTGCCAGAACAATTACACAACACATATTCGGAAGTGCAAAGGTCGTGGCTGATGAATGTAACACAATTTACAGAATTTGTACGTCAAAGGCAGCCATGAGAAAGAATGCTCTAACACATACGTACATCAAGAATTAGAAACCACGATACCCAGACAACGGGTTCACCATCGTATGACCGAAAGAGCCGGATTGTCAGATTAGATCATGCTGTGATCATGGGCTTCTTAACACTTTATTAATATGCCGGAGACTATAGTGCAATCATTATCCCAGCCACAACTCTCGGGAGTGCATGATG
>JALVQM010000302.1 GCA_027025615.1 Desulfobacteraceae bacterium
CCTAAGGCGAAAAATGGGACCAAACCGATTGAAAAAAGATTACAGATTCAGTGACTGTTTATTCTGGATAGGATTTGCCCTGGTCCCAATAATGGTGGCTTGCCAGGCCCTGGCGTTGGAATCAGGTCTCTGGACTATTATTTACATACTTGTCTTGCTGGCAATCAATCTGGGCGTGATTGTGCGAATTTTTTGTACTCACTGCCCCCATTACAGGAAAGAAGGCAAAAAGGTTCGCTGCCTTTTCATGTGGGCAATGCCCAAAATTTACCCGGCCCGACAAGAACCTTTATCAAGTAAAGATAAATTTATATTGGCAGCCGGGATAACGGTAATGGTACTTTTCCCTATTCCATGGCTGGTTATGCATGCCTGGTCGTTAATTATTTACTTGCTTTCGGCCTCTGTTTTTGGCCTGGCCATGAGACGTTACGAATGTACCCGTTGTATCTTTTTTGATTGCCCCTTCAACCAGGTATCTGGTCATATGCAGGAAAACGATGACCATTAAAATTGATAGACCTACAATGGAGGGCTTGCCGAATGATAACACCGGTTATTCTTGCAGGAGGATCTGGGACACGACTTTGGCCCCTGTCGCGTAAATTGTATCCGAAACAGTTTATGAGCCTGATTGATGACAAGACCCTGCTGCAAAATACGATGGAGAGGCTCAAAAGTCTGGACGATCTCAGTGACCCGATAGTGCTGTGCAACCAGGAACATCGTTTCACGGTTGGAGAACAACTGAGGGCAATGGGGGTCAGGGCCAAAGCAATTGTACTTGAGCCGGTTGGGCGTAATACGGCTCCTGCTCTGACGGTGGCAGCCCTGATGGTGGCTCGTAAATCTCCGGAATCAGTCCTGCTGGTTTTGCCGGCGGATCATTTCATTGGCGATAATTCTGCTTTTCAGCGGACGGTAAGGGCCGGTGGGCAATTTGCTGAATTACAGCACCTGGTAACTTTTGGAATAGTGCCTTTGACGCCGGAAACAGGATATGGGTACATTCGCAAGGGGAAGCATCTAAGCGCTGAAATTGGAATCGAAGATGGTAGTCCTTTAGCCTGGGAGATTGACAGATTTGTCGAGAAACCGGACCGTAAGACGGCCCTGGAATACCTTGAAAGTGGTCGGTATTGCTGGAACAGCGGGATGTTCATGTTCCGGGCCGATACTTTTTTGAATGAAATCGAACTGTATGCCAAGGATATCCTGATTGCCTGCAGGAAAGCCGTCGACCAGGGGGGAAGGGATTTGGACTTTTTTCGACTTGATAGCAGGGCATTCGAAGCCTGCCCCAGCGATTCAGTGGATTATGCTGTAATGGAAAAAACCAAGCGGGGAGTTATGGTAGCCCTGGATTCTGGTTGGAACGATCTCGGGTCATGGGAAGCTCTTTGGCAGGTTGGATTCAAGGATGAATCCAACAATGTTGTTCATGGTGATGTCTGTCTGCATGAAGTAAACGACTGCTTTGTCCATGCTACTGGTAGACTGGTTGCCGCCGTGGGGTTGGAAAATCTGGTAGTTGTAGAAACCAAGGATGCAGTTTTTATCTCACCCCGTGACCGTGTTCAGCAGGTCAAGCTTCTTGTAGACGACCTAAGCCGTCAAGGCAGATCCGAAGCTTTTGTACACAGAAAAGTTTATCGCCCATGGGGATGGTATGAAGATGTTGATATTGCCCCCCGGTTCAAAGTCAAGCGTATAACGGTTAAACCGGGAGGTGTGCTTTCCCTGCAAAAGCATTTTCACAGAGCTGAACATTGGGTGGTAGTGTCTGGTACGGCCCTGGTTACCAAGGGTGATGAACGCTTTATACTCAAAGAAGATGAATCAACCTATATACCTTTGGGACAGATCCACCGCTTGGAAAATCCGGGTAAAATTCCCTTGGAATTGGTCGAAGTTCAATCTGGAAGTTATTTGGAAGAAGATGATATTGAACGTTTGGAAGATGTATATGGACGCCCCTTGAACAGGGATGACAAAAACATGCTTGTGTGAGAAAATCTTCATAGATACCGATGGTATATTTCCGGCAGTTATCTGGTAACGTAAAAATATCTGGTTATTAATTAAAAATAATAGCATGAAATGTTTGCAAGTGCGCCTGAATATTAAATGGTAAGTAGAGTGCTGCACTAGATAATAAGCCAGATTGCCAAACCAGTGGAGCAGAATGTGGATAAGGGCAACAAAACAATTTTAGTGACAGGGGGCTGTGGCTTTATTGGCAGCAACTTGGTTCGTTACTTGTTACGGCTCAGGCCGGGCTGGACCATAGTCAACCTGGATGCATTGACCTATGCCGGCAATCCGGCCAACCTGGCAGATATGGAAATCAACAGGCGCTATAATTTCATCCACGGTGATATTTGTGATCACCGCCGGCTTGAGAAACTATTCAAAGATTATAGTTTCGATGGAGTGATTCATCTGGCCGCCGAGTCACACGTTGATCGTTCAATATTCGGACCCATGAAGTTTGTTCGTACCAATGTGGAGGGGACGTGTCAGCTTTTGGCGGCATCTCTAGAAAGTTGGCGCAGGAATGGAGAGCCACAAGATTTCAGGTTTTTGCATGTTTCCACCGATGAAGTTTTTGGCAGTCTGGGACCGGAGGGCTTTTTTCGTGAAACCACTGCCTATGATCCCTCAAGTCCATATTCTGCATCAAAAGCAGCAGCCGACCATTTTGTCAGGGCTTGGTATAGAACTTACGGTTTACCAACAATTATTACCAATTGTTCCAATAATTACGGTCCCTATCAATTTCCTGAAAAACTGATTCCCCTCATTATATTAAATGCCATTGAGGGCAAGGAGTTACCGGTTTACGGTGATGGCGGTAACATCAGGGACTGGCTCTACGTGGAGGATCACTGTGCTGCTCTGTTGAAGGTTCTAGAGGCAGGACAACCCGGGCGTACATATAATATAGGCGGCGGAGCTGAGCGGCGTAATTTGGATGTGGTTCGCCAGATTTGCAAATTGGTAGACCGCTGCCTTGGACGCGGTAGGGACCAGGACAGCCAGTGCCTGATCAGTTTTGTTGCCGATAGACCTGGTCATGACAGGCGGTATGCAATTGATGCTTCGCTGATCAGGTCTGAATTGGGATGGCAGCCTGAGAATAATTTTGAGTCAGCATTGGAGAAAACTGTAAAATGGTATATTGCAAATTCCGACTGGGTTACTTCTGTCCGTTCCGGTGAATATCGGAATTGGATAAAGACCAATTACTCCGACAGGGGGTAAGTCTACGGTTCATGAATTGTTGTGCGTCAAGGAGAAAGGATTGGGATGAAAGGTATAATTCTGGCAGGTGGTGCAGGCTCCCGTCTGTATCCACTAACAAAAGTTGTCAGTAAACAACTGTTGCCGATTTACGACAAGCCAATGATTTATTATCCTCTGTCGGTCCTGATGTTAGCAGGCATCAGAGATATTCTTATAATATCGACACCCATAGATTTGCCCCGCTTTAAACAATTACTGGGCGATGGAAATCAGCTCGGGATGTCATTTTCCTACATCGAACAGCCAAATCCAGAAGGAATAGCGCAAGCTTTTGTCCTGGGAAAATCATTTATTGGGGATGACAATGTCTGTCTTATTCTGGGTGATAATATATTTTATGGTCATGGTTTGTTGTCAAAGATAGAGACAGCCATGGCCAGGGAAGAGGGGGCGACGGTATTCGGTTACTGGGTGACAAATCCTCAACGTTACGGCGTGGTCAAGTTTAATTCATCAGGTGTTGCCGAGGATATAGTTGAGAAACCGTCGGATCCACCATCAAACTGGGCCGTAACCGGGCTTTATTTTTATGACAATCAGGTTATAGACATTGCTTCCAGCTTGAAGCCTTCTGCCAGGGGGGAGTTGGAGATAACAGACGTTAACCGCTGGTATCTGACACGCCAAAAATTGTATGTCGAGCAATTGGGTCGTGGTATGGCCTGGCTTGACACCGGCACCCACGAAAGCATGATGCGGGCCTCCAGTTTTATTGAAGTTATTGAGCAACGCCAGGGGTTGAAAGTGGCTTGTGTCGAAGAGATAGCTTACAAAAAAGGCTTTATTGATAGAGATCAACTTGTGCATTTGGCCACACCAATGGCCAAGAACGGGTATGGGCGATATTTGTTGAATCTTGCAGAGTTTGACAAAAGATAACCATGTGAAAGATAGGGAGCAAAGGTGCAGGTAGAGAAAACAGGATTAGAGGGTGTTTTACAGATTACTCCTGATGTATATGCTGACAGGCGAGGGTATTTTATGGAAACTTTCAATGAAAGACGCTACCGGGAACATGGGATAAATGTCTCTTTTGTTCAAGATAATCTTTCCTTTTCAAAATATAATACCCTGCGTGGACTGCACTTTCAGTATCCTTTCAGCCAGGCAAAGCTGGTACATGTATTGCGCGGAAAGGTTTTTGATGTGGTTGTGGATATTCGTAAAGGTTCGCCGACGTTCGGCAAATGGTATGGAACAATCCTGTCTGACGAAAATTACAGGCAGCTTTTTATACCTGCTGGTTTTGCCCATGGATTTTGTACG
>JALVQM010000303.1 GCA_027025615.1 Desulfobacteraceae bacterium
GCGCAAAAGCCGTTACAGCCGGTCTCTATAACTTGTACCTTGTCGTTGAGCCCGTGTTTTTCAAGGCCTTCTACCAGGGCATCTTTTACCTTTATGCTGCCTGTGGCATGACAGCCGGTTCCTCCGCATATCAGCAGGTAGGTTTTGTCACGGAATTCAATCCGTGGGGCATGTTGGGCCTTGATGGTTTTAAAATCATCGACGGTTAGTTTGGGCATAGGCCATTCCTCCTGAATTTACCAGGACCCGTCCAGTCCTCTTATTCCGTTCATGTACAGTCTTCCACAGGAAACAAACAGGGAATAATCTGTCAAAAGCAATGGCAGGTTGTATGAGCGTGCCAGTTCAATAACCTCGGCCGGTGGCTTCTTCCCACGGACTATTATTACCGCTCCAACACCGACAATCTTGGCGGTTTGGATTACCTGTTCAGTTGTTACACCGGTCAGCAGGGCGCAACCCCTGGCAGCGGCGGCCAGGACATCATCCATCAGGTCTGAAGCTCCGCCGCCTACAACAATGGTGTCCAACTGGTCTTCACCCACCAGTACCTTGGCGTTTAAAATATCCCTTATTTCTGATATTTTCATGAGTTCACCGGAAAAAAGATTTACTCATAGCGATCAAGGATGTCGATAATTTTATCAGAAGAGACTCCGCCATGGGTGTCCTGGTCGACAACCATAACCGGTGCAAGTCCACAGGCCCCCAGGCATCTCACTGCTTCAAGGGAAAAACGGCGGTCCTCGCTGGTGTCTCCTTCTTTGACTCCATATTTTGTTTCGATACGGGTCATTACTTCTTTGATACCTTTGACATAACAGGCGGTCCCCAGACACAGCCTGATAGTATGTCGTCCCTTTGGTTTCATGGAGAAAAGAGCGTAAAACGAGGCGACCCCGTAAACATCACTCGGGGCAAGGTTCATTCTACGGCCGATGTAATCAATCAGCTCTACCGGGAGGTACCCGACAACTTTCTGGCATCTGCGCAGAACCGTGATGATTGAACCGGGTATTCTATGGTTGGCTTGCAGAATTTGTTCGATGGAGGCCCACATTTCTTCGGTAATATCCGGATGCTGGAAAGGAATTGATCTGTTCATCTAAAGCTCCGTTGAGAGGAAATTATATCTGATAATCGGCACCTTGCATCGTCGGCCACAATTTCACAAACCATTTAAAAAGTCAATGGTGGCCTGCACTGTGAACAAATTTCAGCAGGGATACGTCAAGCCGTATCCGCCAGGATTAAAGCAGGGGTTATGAAGGCCTTGGTACTGTCTTGCCCCGCCGGGAAATAACCATCCGGGGGGTATGATTTTTGTCAGCAAACAAGGTCCTGGATGGCGGACAGTAATTGGCGGCGATCGATGGGTTTGCAGAATGTGTATTGAGCGCCGAGTTTTTGGGCCAGAAAAAGGTAATCGTCAGGTTTGTTACGGCCACCGCCGGATATGGCGATTATTTTGACAGCGGGGTCCATTTTTTTCATTTCACGGATGGTTTCGATGCCCTCGATCCCGGGCATAATCAAATCTGTAATGATGACATCAAAAGACTGGCTGCGGAAAAGGGTCAGCCCGGCATTTCCGTTGTCGGCTGTTTCCACCAGGTATCCAGCACGCTCCAGGGATTGTTGCAGCATTGATTGGACGAACTTGTCATCTTCAATCAGTAAAATTTTATTCATTTACAAACCTCCGGATTTCATGAACGCTGGCTGGCGGTCCTTAAACGGGCCAAAAGCCTGCCGGATGATTTTCGAACGGTAAGCATTTTTCTTATCAGGTCACGACGGTCTTCGGCCAGAGCCCTTTTACCCCTGACAGGATCTATCAGCCAGGTGACGTAAATTGTCTGGATTCGTCCCATGGTGTAATTAAGAGTTTCAGCCACTGTGGCCCTGGTTTTTTTGATCAGTTCAAGCTGTCCGTTTACAAGTTTTGTCTGATCCGGGAATTTTTTCGCAATTGATGTCAATCGTTTTGTTTCGCTGTCCATCAGGACAATATCATCATCCAGGGATATTACCAGGGAATGCACCTTGGGCATGTAGCGGTAAACAAAATCCATGACTTCGGGTTTAACCTTGACAGAGCCCAGCTTCAGCCTGGGTTTTTCCTGGAAATAGTGTTCGTAGGCCCAGTATCCCCCACCGCCGAGCATCGCCAGTACTGTAAGTACAATCATCAATGTAACCAGGGCCTTGCCACTTTGATTGCGACCCCGGCAAATAGCCTGGTATCCTTGCCTGACCGTTATATGGCTGCTTGTTCCTGTCAATTTGAAAACCATATGATTAACATTTATGCAATACAATTAAACTATAAAAGCCGCCCTGACCTGATATTATATTGTTTACTATCGGTTGTCGGGGTTGATAAATTTAGCTTTTAATTATGCAGACCGCAAATCAGATGAGGATATCCCGGTAGGTGTCCGGAGCCTGGGGGTCATAAGGCCGGTTGCTGAAAGCTATCAGGATTCCCGGCCGGGTGCCGGTGTTTTTGATAGCATGGGCAACGCCGGGGGGAAATACAAGCTGGATTGCTTCTTCTTTGCCCACGGAAATATCACGGGTCGTGTTTGCCTTTCTGAAGCGTACCAGGGCCGGGCCAAAAACGGTTACCGTTTCAGTGGCCAGCCGGTGGAAATGGTTGCCTCGGATTTGACCGGGCAAAGTTATCACCAGGTGGGCGTTTTTCTGATGCTCAATTTGGCTCAGGGAAAGTGGTTCGAAAACCCATCCCCGCTTGTCACAGCACACAGAGATATGCCGGATTTTTACCGAGGCTGAAGTCATTTTTTTTCACTCTCCTTGCGACCGGCTTTTCGTCCATCCTGGTAGCATTTGTGGCTGTACCAGTCAATCTGGCGGCAAATGCCCCTGATGATACTTACTTCTCCGGCCCTTAGCTGAAGCCGGGAAAAAAAATGGCGCAGCTTGTTCATCCAGTAATCCGGATTTTCCGGCTGAATGTAGTTGATCCTGACCAGAATTTCTTTTACCTGCTCGTACATTCCGTCCAATTCGTAACGGCTGGCCAGGCGGGGAGCGAAAGTCTCCGGTTCAGGAAGCGATGTCTGGAACAATTCGTAACATATCACCATTACCGCCTGGGCTAAATTGAGAGAAGCAAAATCAGCCGTAGGGATGGTTACCAGCCGGTGGCACAGGCGCAGTTCAGCATTGGTCAGTCCGCGGTCTTCCGGGCCGAATACGATTGCCACCCGGTTGTTGGATGCAATTGGAACAAGGTCCCGGGCCATACGACCAGGGCTTGTGGTTAATTTGCGTTGTCCGCCCAGACGGGCTGTGGTACCAATGACATACTGAAATGGTGCAAGGGCGGTTTTCAAGTCCTGGTATTGCTGCATATCTTCCACTACCTGCAGGGCGGCATGGGTGGCCAGGCGACATATCCGGGTAAGATCACAATTTTCAGGATCTACAACCATCAACCGGCCGATACCCATGTTGGCCATTGCCCGGGCAGCCGATCCGATGTTTTCCGGAAAACGGGGCCGCTGCAGTACAATCGCGATATTGTCCAGGTCAATGGAAGTATTATCAGGCAACTTGCTCGAAGGCATTGAAAAAGTAACCTATTTCAAATGCAGCCGTTTCAGGGGCGTCTGAACCATGAACCACGTTTTTTTCAATATCGGTTGCAAAGTCGCATCTGATGGTACCGTCGGCGGCTTCTTTATAATTTGTGGCGCCCATCATTTCCCGCCACTTGCCAATGGCATTTTCGCCCTTCAGAACCATTACCACCGCCGGTCCGGATGACATAAAATCGGTAAGGCTGTCGAAAAAGGGTTTGTCCCGATGCACGGCGTAAAATCCCTGAGCCTGGACCTTTGTCATCGAAATCATTTTCATGGCCGAGATTTCTAAACCGCTTTCTTCAATCCGTTTAATGACTTCTCCAATCAGTCCGCGTGCTACTCCGTCAGGTTTGATTATGGCCAGGGTTTTTTGCATGGTATTTTCCTTTCTTTGGTTTGTTTGGGGCTCGATTAGCAGAACCCACAGGTCAAGTCAACGTTGATGACTGTATAAAAAACTCGCTATGGGCAACAACATGGGCTCTTGACAATTTGCCTTAAGCGAATTTTAAATTGGACAGTCCCGGTGCAAAGTTCAGGATCAGGAGGAAAGAGCGATGCCTGTCTATGAGTTTTATTGTGAACGTTGCAATACCATTTTTAATTTTTATTCAAGGACGGTTAATACCACCAAATGTCCGGCCTGCCCAATCTGTAGTAACCCGAGGCTCCAACGTCAAATGTCGACGTTTGCGGTAACCGGCAGATCCCGGGAAGATGACCCAGGCGATGATTTGCCCTTTGACGAGCAGTCTATGGAAACAGCCATGAACATGTTGGCAGGCGAGGCAGAAAGGTTCAATGATGACGATCCCCGGCAGGCAGCCCGGCTGATGAGAAAATTTACGGATATTACAGGCATGGAACTGGGCGAAGGAATGCAGGAAGCACTCAGGCGAATGGAACAGGGAGAAGATCCCGAGCAGATCGAGGCCGAAATGGGAGAGTTGCTTGAACAGGAAGATCCATTTTTGCTTGCCGGTAATAAAAAAAGGAATTCAGCGAAAGGCTTTCGACCTCCTAAGCGGGATGATACCCTTTACGATCTTTAGCAGGTTGCTGAAAACCTGGTTTGTCAAGCTGGAGCAAGGCAAACCGAGGGGAAAAAACGGAGTCTATATCCGGTAAATAAACATAGCTGCAGAATTTAACCCGGCAGAAGCAAAGCCGGTGGTTCTTTAAAAACCGTCAAGCCTTGGGCAACGGGCCGAGAGGACTGCTCGCTGAATATCGCAATCATATCTGGACGCGAGCCAGTAAACATATCGAACCTGTTAATAAACCATAAATTTTAACAGGGTTCTGCCCAAGGCTACCGGGGAAAGGAGAACAAGATTGAATAATTCCATAAAAGAAAAAATTTCGATTATTCAAGGCGATATAACCGGTATGCAAGTCGATGCCATTGTCAACGCTGCCAATACGTCCCTGCTGGGAGGAGGCGGGGTTGACGGTGCCATTCATAGGGCTGCTGGAGCCGGGTTGCTCGCTGAATGCCGTACGCTTGGGGGCTGTCCTACCGGTGAGGCACGTATTACCAAAGGCTACAATCTGCCGGCCAGGTACGTTATTCACACAGTCGGCCCGGTTTACCGTGGACGTCCACAGGATGCCGAGCTTTTAAGATCCTGTTATCAGAACAGCCTTGCACTGGCTGCCCAACATGGGCTGGCCAGCATTGCATTCCCGGCCATAAGTTGTGGTGTTTATGGCTATCCGGTCAAAGAGGCCTGTCGTATAGCTATCGATACTTGTATAGGCTTTTTGGAACATTATGAAAATCTTTCCCGTATATATTTTGTCCTCTTCGGCAGGCCGGAGCTTGAAATCTACCAGCAGTACTGGCGACAGCTGACAGGCAATTAGCAGGCTGTTGAAAGACCACAGTAATCGCCGGATTCTTACCGGAATATCAGAACCTTTGCCAAACCATCAGGCAGGCCCTCCTGGATACGCCTGGATCGAGGTGAAAAATTTGCGTAACTTTAATTTTAGGAAAGGCTCTGTTTTGTGTAAAATATGATTTGTTCTGCCGGAAACCTTTTAGCCCCTGGCTGTTCAGGCTTGGTTTATGGATTCAAAATCATTAAAATGTAACAATGAATTAAAGATTTCACCAATCAGGACCGATTGTACTTCATAATAGATGGTTTTGAGGTTTATTACGATTCGAATCAGAGTAAATAATGGCCATTTTGCCGGTTTGGATTGACAAACCAATCAGCTCTGGTTAATTTTGCTAAGACTCTAAAGGGCGGGGTAAGCGGTATGCCGGATTAAACCGGCCGCGATATATTTTATCAAGGAGGACGAAATGCTGGAAGTCACACCGGCGGCATCAGAACAGATTGCCGAATATTTCAAAGGCAAAGAAGTCAAGCCCATCAGGATTTTTCTCAACGAGGGTGGTTGAGGCGGCCCCGGATTAGCCATGGCTCTGGATGAGCCTGTGGATACCGATGAGGTTTTTGAAATTGACGGGTTTACATTCATCGTGGACAAAATGTTTCTAGAAAAAGCCAAGCCGATCAAGGTAGATTTTCATCTTTATGGATTCAAACTTGATTGCGGTATGGACTTTGGTGCGGGTGGTTGCAGCAGCTGCGGTACGTCCAGTTCCTGCGGTTGCTGATAATTACCTAGGCACCTGGAAAAATTAAAGGTGGTCGTTGTAATTTTACGACCGCCTTTGCTTTTTTATTCAAACCTGCATCAGCGAAGCCAAAGGCCGTCTGGCAAAAGGTTATTGCCTTGGCCGTTATAAGCACAATCGGCGGTGGAGGTTATCCGTGACAGCAGTAGAGTTGAAAACTGATGGCAATTTAGCTTTGGTTAAGCTTAATGACGGCGAGAACCGTTTCAACCCTGCTTTCCTCAAAGCATTCCTTGACGTTCTTGATAAGGTCGAAGACCAAACCGAGGCTTCTACGCTTCTGGTTTATAGCGGCCATGAAAAAATTTTTTCTAACGGATTGGACCTTGATTGGCTGGTTCCTGTGCTGGAGCGCAATGACCTTGCGACCGCCAAGGCTTTTTTTTATCAACTCAACAAGGTATTCAGAAGATTGGTAACCTATCCACTGGTTACGGTAGCGGCAATAACCGGGCATGCCTTTGCCGGTGGTGCTATTTTCTGCTGCGCTTTTGATTTCCGTTTTATGCGCAGCGACCGGGGTTATTTCTGCCTGCCGGAGGTAGATCTGGGTATCCCCTTTCTGCCCGGTATGAATGCACTGCTTTCAAGCGTAATTCCACCTCACCTGCTGCGCCTGATGCAATATACCGGAATCAGGCTTACCGGGGAACAATGTGCCCGTCAAAACATTGTCCAGCAAGCCTGCCACCTGGATACATTGCTGGACACAGCCATTGAGTTTGCAAAATCTGTCAATAAAAAGCGCCCCATCATCAAGGAGCTGAAACAGCGCCTCAACAAGCAAATCATCCATGCCCTGGATGTCGAGGATGTGGCATATATAGAGTCCGGCAAATACAATATTTAATGATTTGTTCGGCCCCTGGTTGCTTGCACTTTCGAAACCAACTCCTTATCTTTGGTTCTGGAGACCTTTTTAAAGTCTGAAACCATCTGGATACAGGGGGATGGCATGCATGTTCTGGTTATTGGAGCAACGGGTTTTGTAGGCAATCGCCTGGTGGATCATTTCTTGAGCCGCAAAACGGAAGTGACCGGCATCGGCCGTAAGCCGACTCACCGCCGCCAGGCGGCCAAAGGTTTTACCTATATCCAGGCCGATACCACCACTGCGGGCACTTGGCAGCAGACCGTTGCCGTGGCGGATGTGATTATAAACCTTGCCGGCCAAACCATTTTTCATTACTGGACCCCAAAGTATAAAGAAAAGATATATGCATCACGCATCATTACGACCCGTCGAGTTGTGGATGCATTGCCGGAAAATTCAGGCGGCCTGTTGCTGAATGCTTCTGCAATTGGGTATTACGGCAACAGGGGTGACGATGAGTTGACCGAAGAGCAGCAGGCAGGCAGGGACTTTCTGGCCAAAGTTGCCGCGGATTGGGAGCAGACGGCCTTTAGCGCTTCAAAAACCGGCAGACGGGTGGTTGCAATGCGTTTTGGAGTAATCCTGGGGCGTCAGGGAGGGGCTCTTGCCAAAATGCTTCCCGCTTTCAAATTCTATATGGGGGGGCCCCTTGGAGACGGGAAACAGTGGTTTGCGTGGATACATATTGAAGACCTTGTAAGGGCGATAGATTTTATTATAGAAAATGAGACGGTAAAAGGAGCGGTTAATTTTTGCGCTCCGAATCCTGTTTACCAGCGCCGGTTTGCAAAAGCCCTTGGCCGTGCCCTTGGAAAGCCGGCAATATTACCGGCCCCGGCATTTATAGTAAGGACGGTCATGGGAGAACTGGGACGCACTTTGCTTGCAGGGCAAAGGGCGTTGCCCCGCAAATTACTGGAAAACGGGTTCCGATTCAATTACCCTGAAATCGATTCAGCCTTGGCAGACCTGGTTTCCCGCAATCAAACATAAAATTTGAAGGAGGTAGCATGACCGACTTTATGGAGATTGTTCGCGGACGCAGAAGTATCCGCAAATATCTGGACAAGCCGGTGTCAGAGCAGGATCTGGCAACCGTGCTGGAAGCTGTAAAATGGTCCCCTTCATGGGCCAACACCCAGTGCTGGGAAGTTGTTATAGTAACCGATCCGGAAATAAAAAGTGCCCTGCAGGCGACTTTGCCGGCCAAAGGCAACCCTGCTTTCAAGGCCATGGTTCAGGCTCCGGTCGTGCTTGTTTTTTGTGCCAGAATGAGTGTTTCCGGTTACTACAAGGGAAAAGCCAGCACAAAGTTCGGAGACTGGTTCATGTATGACCTGGGAATCGCCACCCAGAATCTTTGCCTGGCAGCCCACAGCCAGGGACTCGGAACGGTTATTGTCGGTCTTTTCGACCACGATGAGGCCAGAAAAGTGCTGAATGTTCCCGATGGTTATGAGCTGGTGAGTATGATACCAATGGGCTGGCCGGCCAAGACCGGTTCCGCCCCCAAGCGTAAGGAACCAAAGGAATTCTGCCATCAGCAGCTTTTTGGACAGTAATATGCAGCAGGAAAGCGGTTCATGGAACGTCCATCACCCATGAGTATAATTGACTACCATAATCGTACCAAGCACGATTATGGTAAAATGGCCAGAAGTGCCGGTTATCTTGACTGGGCCAACCAGCCCGTACCCTTCAGGTTCTATGAAGGGACCAGACAAGTGAAACTGCCGCTGCTTGGATCCGATCCCGCGGTTTCCCTGACCGCCCTGCTCAATGGTGAAATTCCACCCCCCAGCCCATTTCATCTTGAAACTGTGGCCGGAATGCTTGAGCTTTCCCTTGGGCTTTCCGCATGGAAATCTGCCCCGGGTGCCGGCAAGTGGGCCTTGCGGATAAATCCATCCAGCGGCAATCTTCATCCCACTGAAGCTTATCTTTTGCTGCCTTCAACGGCCAGTCTTAATGCCGGCCTTTACCATTATGATCCTTTTCACCATTGTCTGGAAGGCCGGGCCTATTTCGATGATGGCCTGTTTCAGGAGCTTGCATCTCATTTTGGGGGAGCGGGATTCCTGGTAGCCTTGACCAGTATTTTTTGGAGGGAGTCCTGGAAGTACGGTGAACGCGCATATCGCTACTGCATGTTGGACATCGGCCATGGTTTGGCTGCCCTGGCAATGGCCGCCGGACTGTTTGGCTGGCAGATGACATATCTGCCCGGGGTGTCAGACAGGGAGCTTGGCAGACTGCTTGGTTTTGACAGGCTGGATTGGCCCCCCAATGAGGCAGAGGAGCCCCAGCTTTTGGGCTGGGTCAGTCTGGATGGAGCAAGTACATCCACTGACAGCATTGCTCCCGGTTGGCTTGAAAGGATTTCCCGGCAGGAATTTCTTGGTCGTCCCAACCGTTTGAGCGGTCAACATGTAAGCTGGAAAGCAATCGAATCAGCCGCCATGGCCTCTGCTAAAAAGAATGCTATTGAACTTGAACCACGGTGGCCGGCGAAGCTTGAGCAAAGATTGAATCCGCTGCCTGATGGCCCGGCCGCAAAAATAATCCGCCGACGCAGATCGGCAGGGGAATATGATGCATCCAAATCCATCGGCCGGGAGGTTTTCCTTTCGCTTATGAATGGGGTCATGGCCCACGGCGGTGCACCGCCTTTTAACCTGGGACTTGGACCGCAACATACAGGTTTAATTGTTTTTGTCCACCGGGTGCTGGACATGCAGCCAGGCCTGTATTGCCTGAATCTTGATTCCGACAACCAGGGAAGGTTGCAGGCTGCACTAACACCGGGGTTCGAATGGGCGCCGGTATCTGACGGGCTGCCACTTTACAGGTTGCTTGAAGGCGATTTTAGTCAACAGGCTATGGAATTGGGTTGCCGGCAACCAATAGCCGGCGACAGCGCCTTTTCCCTGGCTATGGTTTCTCTTTTTGCCCCCCTGGTGGTGCATGAGCCATTCATGTATCGCTTGTTGCATTGGCATTGCGGTATGATCGGCCACATGTTCTATCTGGGAGCCGAGGCCTGGGGTTTGAGAGCTACGGGTATCGGCTGTTTCTTTGACGATCCTGTTCACAGGTTTCTTGGCCTCAATGATGACCTGTTCCAAAGCTTATACCATTTAACAGTTGGCCACGGAATTGAGGACCGACGCCTGCAGACGCTTGCCCCTTATCACCACTTGGAAAGATGATATTGATTTTAGCGATCAAACCGCTTCAGCTATCCATTGCTCCAGGACCTTGCGGTCTGCCTGGTCAATTGAGGTGATTCGCAGTAATTGACCGTCTTGCTGGGGGCTATCCCCAGATTTGATTACCTTGGCGTAGATAGGCTTGAAGCAATGGGCCTGACGGCAAAACTCAAGTTGCAGTTTGACATTGGTCAAGTCTGATAGAGGCTCAGGCAGGCTGATTATGAATTCATTGTCTGATATGCACAATGTCTGGCCTTCCAGTGCCGGCTCCATGATCTGCTTGCCGGAAAGCAACCAGAGAGAAAAAGGCAGTTTCAATGGAACCATTTGGGTATTGGATTCTGATTTTTCAAGGATGACGTTGTATGGCTCGCCAATGGCCCTGACGGAATAAAAAACAAGAGGCTGGGCAAGGCCTTTCATCATCTGGGATTTCGGCCCGTCGACTTCAACTGATTTGGATAGATGTTCATAGGTACTCTGGCTGATGAATACTTCTCCTGCTGTTGTCAGGGATTCTATCCTGGAAGCTATATTTACCGCACTTCCGACTATTCCGTACTTTGCCCTGATCTCTGAGCCTATATTGCCCACAATTACGTTACCGCTGTTGATTCCGATTCCCATTGCCAGGGCTGTATAACCCTCGGCGGTGATTTCGGAATTGAAAGCATGCAGTGCATTCTGCATTTCAATGGCGCAGGCTACAGCACGGGCCGGATCATCTTTATGGCGTTCGGGAACTCCAAAAATTGCCAGAATACCGTCTCCCAGAAATTCATCTATCATTCCATCACGGGCATAGATGATCCGGGACATCTTGCCGAAAAAACGATTCAGTAAACTAACTGTCAGTTCAGGGTCCTGGGTTTCAGCCATATTGGTAAAACCCCTTAAGTCAGCCATCAGGATCGTGACTGCTGTCCGCCGGCCGCCTATTTTTCGGCCTTCCGGTGAAGCCAGGATTTCATCGACCACTTTTTTGGACAGGTAGCGACCAAAGGTTTCCCGGATAAAATTAACCAGCCGCAAACGTTCCGAAGATACCCGCAGGATTTTTTCCAGCATCATCTGACGGGTCTCTGCAATTTGTAGAATTTCATCAGGGGTGTCCGGGGCAAGCCGGATGGGAGTTGCCTCCGGGGACTGGGTATCCAGATCCCGGTTTGCCCGCACTATTGCTTCCAGCGGGGAGATAATCTTGCGTGACAGAAAACTTCGCAATGAAAGGGTAACAAAAGCGATTATTATGGCCACCAGGACCAGGATCCGGATGGCAAACCAGAAAAGTTCTTCTAGGTCCGGGCCTTGACTGTACGCCCTCCAGGCAAGGGACCATACAAGCAGGATCATCTCGATGGCCAGTATCCTTTTAAACACGCCGATTTCTAAAATTTTGCGGACACTGTTTTTAGCGACACCTTGGCTTTCAGTATTCAGGTCATCCGATTTCATGGGAGTTTTTCCCGGTTGCCGTTTAAATCAAAAAACAGGCTGCTTTATGATTTGGGCCCATTGTTTTAAGCTTCGGCTGTCTTTTGCAGATAGAGGCGTCTGCCAGGCTACACAGGCTGAAGAACACGCACCCGTTTTCAGGTGAATCAGGCCTTTTTTCGTCGAGCATGGTGTTGAACCTGCGTTCTTCCCAAAGGTGGCCGAAACGGGGTAAGGCATCCAGCAAGGCCTGGGTGTATGGATGCAGAGGAGTTCTGATGACGGTTTTGGAAGGACCGGTTTCAACTATCCTGCCCCTGTAAATTACTGCCAGATGGTCGCACAGAAAATGGGCTGCGGCCAGGTTGTGGGTGATAAATACCATGGTTACCTGCCGGTTGTGCTGGATGTCCAGCATGAGGCGGTATATCTGGACCGCTATGGACGCATCCAGCATGGAAGTCGGCTCATCGGCGATCAAAACTTGTGGGTCAACCACCATGGCCCGGGCTATGGCTACCCGTTGGCGTTGACCTCCGCTTAGCTGATGGGGATAGCTGTGCAGGTAACTTCCGGGAGGATCAAGACCCACCAATGCCAGTGTTTCGAGAACTTTCCGCCGGCGCTGTTTTTTGTCAAGATCTTTGCACAGTGACAACGGCTCGCTGACTATGCTTCTTATCGACTGGTATGGATTGAGAGATTGGTAAGGGTCCTGGAAGATCATTTGAATCCTGCGGCGAAACAGGCGCAGTTTCCGGCCTGCCATGCTGTCCATGTTTTTGCCAAGAATGTGGACCGTTCCTGAATCCGGTTTTTCAAGTTTTACCATCAGGCGGGCGGCAGTTGTCTTACCGCTGCCGCTTTCACCCACCAACCCGAAAATACATCCAGCCGGCACATTCAAATTTATCCCGTCCAGAGCCTTGATTGTTTTTTGCCGTGATGCCAAAAAACGACCACCGCTGCGGTAAACACGGGTAACATTTTCAAGGGCTATTGCCGGTATTTCGGAATTAACCTGCATTGGAATCAGCTTCCCAACATAGTACTTTATGGGTTTCAGACAGGCTGTGCCATGATGGTTGCCTGTGCCTGCAATTTGGATCGGACTTATTGCACCTTGCATGGAAACGGCAGCCACTTTTGACCTGTTCAAGATGCGGCGCTGGACCGAAAACTGTTTTGGGCACTTTGTCATTCGCCAGGGTTATGTGGGCTTCCAACAGGGCCTGGGTATAAGGGTGGACCGGTTGTGCAAGGATTTCATCGCGGGTGCCGATTTCAACAATCTGGCCGGCATACATTACACCCAAATAGTGGCAGACTTCGGCTGTGACGGAAATATCATGAGATATCAAAATAATACCAATGTTCAATCTGGATTGCAATTCGGTTATGGTGTTCAGGATCTGGGACTGCACGATGACGTCCAGGGCCGTTGTCGGCTCATCTGCGATTATCAGCCGGGGATTGCAGGCCAGGGCCATGGCAATTACCGCCCTTTGGCGCATACCTCCACTGTATTGGTGGGG
>JALVQM010000304.1 GCA_027025615.1 Desulfobacteraceae bacterium
CGATCCTTGGCTGCAATATCCCTGCGGCTGTGCGGCGTACGGCAACACCAAGCCTTTGGAAGGACGTCCTTTTTGGCAGATAGTACGGGATCCGGAATATCTGGCCATTTTATTGAGCCGCTGGGATAGCGGCCGGTTGCGCAGGGTACTGGTTGATCAAGCGCAGCGGGGCGTCAGTATTTTGGGTCAACGGCTTCGATATCATTTCCACCCGCCAAAAGAACTGCCCCCGGGGACCATGGATGAAATCTGTCGCATGGTGGAAGCCGGGGGCACTGTGAAAATGAACTGGGTGCGTCATAACCTCGAAAAGGCTTTCCTGGTGGCTTACGTGGAAGAATACGGGGTTATAGTCGGCAATTCGAGCCTGAAGCACCCGAGGCCTGAATACGTGGAGGCGGTAAGCCAACAGTCCGGCCTGGATTTAAGCAGTTACCTGGAAAGAGGATATACATCGGTCAGGCCCGAGTATCGCGGCCTGGGCATTGGAACCCGCCTGCTTGAAGGCCTTACCCGCAGGGCTGGTGACCGGCGTATTTTCTCTGTTATCGCTGAAGACAACCTGGCCACCAAGAAAATCGCCTTGCGCAACAATACTCGAAAAGTTGCGGTTTTCTATAGCCAACGTGCAGGCAAGCAGGTGGGCGTATGGATTCCGGAATGGATGCTGCCTGCCGGTATACAAAAATTGGAGTAGCCTTTGAAAGGGAGGGCCGTGTGCCCCGAAAAATAAAAATCGGAGTAATAACCGTGCTCGGGCCGCAGTACCATCCTACCCGCCGCCTGAGTGAAGCTGCAGCCCTTAGGGATTGCAGCCTGATCTGCATCCATCCATACAAGGTCTGGCCGGGATTGCTCAATGGCAGGCCGGTGTTGCTGGAGCGTGGAAGGGCCCGGGATTTTCAGGTTGTTTTACCCCGCCAGGGTGCAGAGATCAGAGACAGTTGTTTGCCCCTTTTACAGCATCTGGAACTTATGGGCCTTAAGGTTATAAATTCCCTGGAAGCGATTTTGAAAGCCCGCAACAAGTTTTCCACCCTTCAGTCCTTGTCAGCGGCAGGACTGCCGGTGGCAGCCACCTTTTTTGTCAACAGCAGCTCGGGATTTGATGAAGCAATTGAGCGACTGGGAGGCCGGGCGGTGGCTAAGCCGGTCAGTAGCAGGCAGGGCAGGGGAATCAGGTTGGTGGACGCCGGTAAAACAATCGATCCCCAATTGATGGCAGAGCTTGATGCCGGACGGGGGATTGTTCTCCAGGAATATTTGTCACCCAGGGGCCGCCGGGATTTCCGGGCCCTGGTGCTTGGTAATAAGGTTATAGCCGCCATGGAGCTTGTTGCCCCAAAAGGAGATTTCAGGGCTAATTTCAGCCTTGGCGGAAAACCGCAACCGGTTGATTTAAGGCAAAAACAGGTTGAAAAAGCGGTTGCCGCGGCCCGAGCCCTGGGCCTGGAAATTGCCGGGGTCGATCTTGTGCTTACTGGACAAGGCCGCCTGGTGATCGGTGAGGTGAACTACAGTCCCGGTTTCCGTGGACTGGAAATGGTCTCCGGCAGGGATGTGGCCGGGGCAATAATAGATTATGTTATGAACAGCCTGGATGATAATTTCAAGGAGCAAGGGTGAAAATTCAAAATTTAAAAAAAGAACAGGCCGGGGAGATAGTCCGCGTTGGAGCCACCGTTGTCTGGGAGGAAAGAGAGCATGAACCCCAGGAGATTTTCATTGCCACCGAGCCTGAATACGGCCAGGATCTTGTCCCTGATCCCGATGCTTTTGTCGTCGGAGCAATAATGCCGGCCTTGCATTTTGGAGAAAAACGGATCTTGGTCGATGGCAGGCTATGCCCCCGCCTGAAACAGAACCTGGAAACGGTCATGGGGATGATGCACCACTGGACCGGCGGGCAAATGCGGCCCCTACGGATCGAGGCTGAACCCAAAAGCGATTCGCTGTACAAGTCCAGGAAACGGCGGGCGGGTATGTTTCTATCCGGAGGGATAGATTCCCTGGCTTCCCTGCGGCTTAACCGCCTGCAATTTCCTGCCTGTCATCAGGATTACATTCGTGATTGCCTGTTGCTGCATGGTTTTGATATTGGCGGGGTGATTGAACGAGGGGCAAAGTATCACGTTTTTGAAAGAGCCCGGCAACATATGCAGACGGTTGCCCGGGACGCAGATGTCAGCCTGTTGCCGGTCTACACCAATATCAGGCACTTATGCGACGACCGGGACCTGTGGTTGAACCGTTTTTTCGGTGCTGTTCTTGCGGCTGTAGCCCTGGCTTTGGCTGCCCGCCTGCATCTGGTCAATATTGCCGCCTCGTATGATGTCTACAACCTGGTTCCCTGCGGATCTCATCCCATGCTTGATCCTTATTTCAGCAGCTCAGATCTTGACATTCGCCATTGTGATGTCCACCTGAGGCGGATAGACAAATTACGCGTGGTTGCCCAGTGGCCTGTGGCCCTCAACAACCTCAGGGTCTGCCTGGCAAACGTCGCTGACAGGTTGAACTGTGGCCGATGCGAAAAGTGTGTTCGTACCATGTGCGGACTTGCAGCCGTGGGGGCTTTGGAAAAATGTCAGGCGTTTGAAGAAGACAGGGTCGATCCGGATCTGTTTGATGCTTTTGATATTACCATCAGGCATCGCCAACCCTTTTACGAGGAATTGATCGAGGGACTTGAAGCCAGGGGGCATCGAAGCCTGGTGCAGAGAATTATTGCAGAACTTGGCAAGGCTTGACAGGTAGCATGGCCTCTGCCATAGTTGCCGATCTATTATACAGGAGGGTATGTGCATTGGTTTGCCTACGGTTTTTTATTATACTGGTTACCGTTGCAGCGTTTGTTTTAAATCCCGTTTGTCACGGGTTTGCCGCAAAGTCGAATTTGCGGATAGCTATTTTGCCTTTTGCAGTCCATGCAGACAGTGACAAAGACTATTCTTTTCTGCAAAAGGGAATCGGAGCCATGCTGGAATCCAGGCTTGCCTGGCCCGGCAAAGTCTCGGTCGTGCCCCTGGAAGATACTCTAAAAGTCCTGGAAACAATCGAGGGCTTTAGTGGCGACAGCCGTGCCTTGCTTGTCGCCGGCAAGTTACGGGCCGATTACGTTATAGATGGCAGTCTGACTGTTTTAGGCCAAAGTGTCAGCATCGATGCCAAGTTACTGGACATATCAGGGGTTAAGAAACCTCTGAGTTTCTTTCAGCAGTGCAGTACCATGAGCGAGGTTATTCCGGCTGTCAATCGTTTTGCCACTGAAATCAACAGCGCGGTTTTCGGCAGAACGCCGACTGCAATTTCGGCAGCTCCGCCGGTCTCCGGGAAGGCTTCCGGTCAGGAGAAGGTTGTAGTGGGCCGGCCCCAGGTGCGTAGTCACCCGGAGAATCTTGTCGCAGGTGCGGAGGCCGGTGTGCCAAGTCCCGGCACAGGGCAGGCAACCGGTTCCAGGTTAAACCCGGCCTTTATTCCGGCTGAGGGCAGAGCCCGGAAGGGCTCTGAATTCTGGAAAAGCCGTACTTTCAACCAGGCAATTAATGCCATGGCCCTCGGAGACATTGACTCCGACGGCGAAATTGAAACCCTGCTGGCCACAGCCCATGGCGTGACAGCCTATCGCGTCAATGGCCGGAGAATGCTGAAAGCCTATAAGGTCCTGGAAGACAAGAACACAATCATTATCGGGTTGGATGTGGCCGATATCAACGCCAACGGCAAGCCCGAGATTTTTATTACCAGGCTTAATAAAAGCCGTAACAGTCTACGGTCCACTGTTGTGGAATACGATGGTTCCAAGTTCAACACGGTGGTTGCCAAGTCATCCTGGTATTACCGGGTGGTCCAGCCGGTACGCGGGGAGCCCGTTCTTTACGGTCAACATCAGAAAACATCCAGTGAAGATGTATTTTCCGAGCCGGTTTTCAGGCTCGGATGGGAAAACGGGATGTACGCCAAGCAGGACCGGGTTTTGCCTTCCGGAAAAGCCAATGTCCTGGGCTTTACCTGGGGTGATATTACTGGCAAAGGCAGGCAGGCGGCCGTAGCCTATGATCGTTCCGACCGGCTTCAGATAATTGACCGCTCAGGCAGCGTTCAATGGAAGGGCAGCCAACGTTATGGTGGCAGTACATTGTACTATTCTCTTCCCAAGTCGGAACCGGGATCGACCGATTTGCAGTATTATCCCATGCGTTTGCTGATTGAAGATTTCGGTGATGATAACCAGGCAGATGTGGTGGTCGTCAAGAATCATGATGTAGCCGGAAACCTGCTGAAGACTTTTCGTGCTTTTAAAGAGGCACATCTGGAATCCTTTACCTGGGATGGCCTGGGATTGGTTTCCAACTGGAAAACACGCAAAATTTCCGGCCATATACGTGATTTTGGTATTGCCGATTTTGATCATGATGGCAAAAAGGAGATAGTGGCCGTGGTAATCATCAGTGAAGGACGCGTGATCGGAATCCAGCCAAGATCGGCGGTCATCGCCTACGATCTCAATGAGTAAAGCGTTTTAATAAAATCTTAATTTATCCCGGATTTTGCAGCTCGCGAGTT
>JALVQM010000305.1:0-6006 GCA_027025615.1 Desulfobacteraceae bacterium
CTTGAAGCGTTATTATGGAAGCGCAGACTTGACGATTTTTCCTGAAATTCACTCAGTTTTTCATTCAGTACAACAAAAAAGGACTTACAAGATATTTTGTAAGTCCTTGATTTTATCTGGCGGGGACGACGAGACTCGAACTGGCGACCTTCCCGCATGATATGCGGGACGTTCTAACCAAGCCTTCAGCCATAACGACAATAACAGGCCTTATTAAAAAATGGCGGGGACGACGAGACTCGAACTCGCGACCTCCGGCGTGACAGGCCGGCGTTCTAACCAGAACTGAACTACGCCCCCGCAAATTTAGATTGCTTCCGATACTTGGTAGGCGGAACAGGGCTTGAACCTGTGACCCCCGGCTTGTAAGGCCGGTGCTCTCCCAACTGAGCTATCCGCCCGAAAGAGCTGATTTCCTAACAACTGGCCGTGTTTGTGTCAAGCAAAAAGTGCTGCCGAGTTAACTCACCATACAGGTTTCAATTTAAAGGTACGTGCTTGTCAGGCTTGTCTTCGGCAATATCAAAAGCCATGTCGTTTTTCGAAAAAATGCTTTCACCATCACCGGCAATGATTGCATGGGGAAGCACTTCATCCATGTGCTCTACCAGGACAACCTCGAGCTGCTTTGATATAGTGGCCGGTATGTCCTTGAGGTCTTTTTCGTTTTCCTTGGGGATTATGACTTTCTTTATTCCGCCACGATGGGCAGCCAGCAGTTTTTCTTTGAGCCCCCCGATGGGCAGCACCTGGCCCCTGAGAGTTATTTCCCCGGTCATGGCCACTTCCCTGCTGGCCGGCCGACGGGTCAGGGCCGATACCAGGGCGGTGCACATGGCAATGCCGGCCGATGGGCCGTCTTTGGGGATGGCGCCTTCGGGGATATGTATATGCAGATCGAGTTTCTGGTAAAAATCCTGATCCAGTCCCAGGGAAACTGCCCGGGAACGAACAAAGCTCAGGGCTGCCTGGGCTGATTCTTTCATTACTTCCCCAAGCTTGCCGGTAACTATCAGCTTGCCCTTGCCGGGCATGGTCAGGGTTTCAACACAGAGCAATTCTCCGCCAACCTGGGTCCAGGCAAGCCCGGTGACGATACCGATCTGGTCTTTCTGTTCGATCTGGCCATAGCGGAACCTGGGCGGGCCAAGATATTTTTGAATCGAATTGGCGGTAACCTTGATGGGTAGCTTGATATCATCCCCGGCTCCGGCGACCTTGCGGGCGACCTTGCGGCAGATTGAAGCTATCTCGCGTTCCAGGTTGCGCACTCCGGCTTCCCTGGTGTAGCGCTGGATAATGGTATAGATAGCTTTTTCAGAAAAATTAATCTGTTCGGGTTTCAGCCCGTTGAACTTTATCTGCTTGGGAACCAGAAAGTCCTTGGCAATATGATATTTCTCATATTCGGTGTAACCTGCCAGGCGGATTATTTCCATCCGGTCCTGTAAAGGTAGCGGAATGTCCGGTAGAGTGTTTGCCGTGGTTATAAACAGGATTTCGGAAAGATCGTAGTCAAGATCGAGGTAATGATCGTTGAAGGCGAAATTTTGTTCAGGGTCAAGCACTTCCAGTAAGGCTGATGAAGGATCGCCCCTGAAATCCATGCTCATCTTGTCTACTTCGTCGAGGCAGAAAACCGGGTTGTTGACCCCGACTTTACGCAGAGACTGTATGATTTTACCCGGCATTGCTCCAATGTATGTGCGGCGATGGCCCCGGATCTCGGCTTCGTCACGGACACCACCCAGAGAAAGACGCACAAAACGGCGACCGGTGGCCCTGGCAACCGAGCGGGCAAGGGATGTTTTACCCACGCCCGGTGGTCCTACCAAACAGAGAATAGGCCCCCTTATCTTTTTAACCAGGGATTGGACCGCCAGATATTCCAGGATCCTTTCCTTTGGTCTTTCCAGACCGTAATGATCTTCATCCAGGATTTTCTCGGCTTCTTCGATATTGTGACGCACCCGGCTGCGCTCATACCAGGGCAGGTTTATAATCCAGTCGATGTAGTTGCGCACCACGGTCGCTTCGGCGGACATGGGCGTCATAAGTTTCAGTTTTTTGAATTCCTGGCGTACTTTGGCCGCAGCCTCGCGGGACATCCGCTTGCGCTTGATGCGCTTTTCAAGCTCCTGGAGTTCATCGGAGCCGTCATCTTCAGCGCCCATCTCCTTGCGGATGGCTCGCATCTGCTCGTTGAGGTAGTAGTTCTTCTGGGTCTTTTCCATCTGCTCCTTGACCCGGCCCTTGATCCTCTGGTCCATGCGGAAAACCTCGATTTCCAGCTTGATCAGGCGCAGGAGCAGGTTAAGCCGTTTGTTTATGGCAGCCGCGTCAAGCAGTCGCTGCTTGTCTTCCAGTTTGAAGGCAAGATTGGCTGCTATCGTGTCAGCCATTACAGAATAGTCAGCCAGGGAGGCAATCTTGGTTACAAGTTCCTTGGAAATGCTTTTGTTGATCTTTGCATATTCTTCGAAACTTTCCATGATCGCGCGGGCCAGGGCTTCGGCTTCAGCCTCTGTGCCCACCGCTTCTTTCATCATTTCAAGTTCAACTTCGAAATAATTGTCCTGGCGGATGAAGCGCTTGATTCGGGCTCTTTGTTTGCCTTCTACCAGGGCCTTGACTGTTCCGTCAGGCAGCCGCAGCAATTGCAGGACGGTGCCGATTACCCCAATGCGGTTGATGTCTTTTTCGGTTGGGTTGTCAATGCCGGCCTTGCGCTGGGTGGCCAGGAAGATTGTTTTTTCCTGGGTGTTCATGGCTTCGGACAGGGCTGCCACGGATTTTTCGCGGCCGACGAACAGAGGCGCTACCATCTGGGGAAATACAACTATATCCCGCAGGGGCAGCAGGGGCAAGACCAATGCCTGTTTTTCGTCGCTGTCATTTTTATTGAAAAAACGGGTTATGCTTACCATGGATTCTCACAAACCGCCCTGTCTTTCAGCCCGCTTGTGGCCGGGCCACAGCGGGCGAAATGCTAGGCTTGTTTTTTTGTTTTTTCGTAAAGCAGGATCGGGTCCTCTTTGTGCAGGACTACCTCCTCACTGATTACACATTCTTTTACATCTTCTATTGAAGGTATCTCGAACATGATGTTGATCATGCATTCTTCCATTATGGACCGCAGGCCGCGGGCTCCTGATTTGCGCTTGACGGCTTCTTCGGCAACAGCTTTCAGAGCGCTGTCGGTGAGGCGCAGGTTGACGCCTTCCATTTCGAATAATTTTTTGTACTGTTTGACCAGGGCGTTTTTAGGCTCTGTCAGGATCCGCACCAGGGTTTCGGTACTCAATTCATCAAGGGTGGCCACCACCGGCAGGCGTCCAAGGAATTCCGGTATCAGACCGTACTTTATCAGGTCCTCAGGTTGAACTTCTTTCAGGATTTTGCCGATGTTTTCTTCAGTTTCCTTGTTTATCCTGGCCCCGAAACCCATCATTTTGGAGCCCAGGCGACGCTTGATTATCTGTTCCAGCCCGTTGAAGGTCCCGCCGCAGATAAACAGGATGTTTGAGGTATCAACCTTCACGAAATCCTGCTGGGGATGCTTGCGACCTCCCTTGGGAGGTACACTGGCCGTGGTGCCTTCAATTATTTTCAGCAAGGCTTGCTGGACACCTTCGCCGCTGACGTCCCTGGTAATCGACGGATTGTCGGATTTACTGGCGATCTTGTCGATTTCGTCGATGTAAACGATCCCGCGTTTGGCTTTTTCAACGTCATAGTCGGCGTTCTGGAGCAAACTCAGGATAATGTTTTCAACGTCTTCACCAACGTAACCTGCTTCTGTCAGGCTGGTTGCGTCGGCAATGGTAAAAGGAACATTGAGAAAGCGGGCCAGGGTCTGGGCCAGCAATGTTTTGCCGCAGCCTGTGGGGCCGATCAATAAAATGTTGCTTTTCTGAATCTCTACGTCATCAGAAGTTACCTGTGAATCCAGGCGTTTGTAATGATTGTATACTGCCACTGCCAGAATTTTCTTGGCGGTTTCCTGCTCTATTACGTATTCATCCAGCCTGCCTTTGATGTCTTTTGGAACCATCAAGTTCTCGAACTGCCCGCCTTCCTTCTCGGTTTCTTCCTCGATGATTTCACTGCAAAGCTGAATGCATTCATCACAGATATAGACCGCGGGTCCGGCAATAAGTTTTTTGACCTCTTTTTGGCTTTTGCCGCAGAACGAACAAAACAGATTGTCGTTCGGGTCATTTTTCTTTGCCATGAGTTTATGCCTCCAGATTTTCCAGGTGATCCAAATCGTCACGACTACGGATCACATTATCTACAATACCGTAATCCTTGGCCTCCTGTCCGGACATGAAATAATCGCGATCAGTGTCTTTCTGGATTTGTTCCAACTGCTGACCAGTATGCTGCTCCAGGATACGGTTGAGGGTTTCTTTCATGCGCAGGATTTCTTTAGCCTGAATTTCAATATCCGAAGCCTGGCCTTGAAAGCCACCCATCGGTTGATGAATCATTATGCGCGCATTAGGCAACGCATAACGCTTGTTCCGGGTTCCGGCTGCAAGCAAAACAGCCCCCATGCTGGCTGCCTGGCCGATGCAAACCGTGGTTATATCCGGCTTAATATACTGCATAGTATCATACACTGCCAAGCCGGCGGTGACAATCCCCCCGGGTGAATTGATATAAAAATTGATGTCTTTGTCAGGATCTTCCGATTCCAGGTAGAGCAACTGGGCGATTAACAGATTGGCAACTTCATCATTGATGGCGGTGCCAAGAAAAATGATCCTGTCCTTGAGCAGCCTGGAATAAATATCATACGCTCTTTCTCCCCGGCTGGTCTGATCTATTACCATAGGTATGATGGTCACGGCAAATCTCCTTGTTATTTCTTGATCTTATGGCAAAACTGTCCTTGCTCTCATTCGTCTGTCCCGGCCTGGTCCGTGTCGGTTGCCGGTTCTGATTCCAGTTCGGGTTCCACTTCTTCAACCTGGCTATTATCAATGATAAGTTTGATTGCCTCTTTTTCAAGCAGGATGTGCTTGAATGCGTCTAACCCATTCTGGTTGCTGCTGTAGTACGATTTAATTTCATCCACCGGCTGATTATATGTATCGGCCATTTCCCGGAAGCCTTTATCTAGCTGCTCGTCGCTTAACTCCAGCTTTTCCTGTCTGATTATCTTATCAAGGATAAGCTGCCGCCGGACCTGTTTCAATGCCGTATCGCGATATTTTTCACGAAGTTTTTCTATGGTCAACCCAACCTGATCAAAAGTCATGTTATGATACTGAAAGGAACGTTCGGCATCCTTGATTATATGCTCCAATTCCATTTCAACCAGGGTATCAGGTACTTCAAAGTCAGCCTTGGCTAACAACTGGCTGAAAACCTGCTCATTTATTTCCTGTTCAGCACGTTTGTCGTATCCGCTCTGGAGATTTTGACGGATTTGTTCTTTCAGGTCTTCAAGGTTATCAAAACGCTCACCAACACTGCGGGCAAACTCGTCATTTATCTCAGGTAGAACTTCCTTGCGGATTTCACGCAGGGTTACATTGAAATCTATTGTTTTCCCGGCAAGTTGTTTGTTAGGATGCCCCGGATCGAAGGCAACCTTGACCTGCCTGGTTTCCCCTGCCTGCATGCCGACGATAGCCTCGTCGAACTGCTTGTCGATGCTGCCTTCACCAAGTTTAAGGACATAGTTTTCAGTTTTTCCGGTTGGCTCGTAAGGCTGTCCGTCCTTGAATCCTTCATAGTCCACCAGGACAACGTCGTCCATCCTGGCTGGACGGTCTTCGTTGATTTTTTCCCTTTTGGCCATGTTTTTTTGAATCATTTTCAACTGGATATCCAGCTCTTCATCAGTTACCTGGTACTTGGTTTTTTTGAGTTTGAGGCCCTTGAAATCGATATCCCCAATTTCAGGTTTAATTTCCACCTCGGCCTCAAACTTGAAAGGGCCGGAGCCCTTAAGTTCAGGAGGATCCACTTTTGGGCTGCCAACCACTTCCAGCT
>JALVQM010000305.1:6016-13246 GCA_027025615.1 Desulfobacteraceae bacterium
CGGCAGCCTGGATCAACCGGCCGGCCACATCGGCTCTGACATCTTTACCATAAATACTTTCCAATACCGAGCGGGGAGCCTTGCCTGGACGAAAGCCCTTGACCTTGGCTGTTTTTTTAAGGGTCTTATAGGCGTCATCCAGTTCCCGGGTTACCTCCTCGGCCGGCACTTCAATGTGCAGGGTCTTTTTTACGCTGCTCTGGTCCTCAACAGTTACCTTCATTTCAATCTTCTCCCAAATAAAATAAAGTGCCTGGTCGCACTAGGTTTGCAGGCACCTTGTTAACCCCTGCCGGTAGCGGGCCCTTGTCCAACCAGCTATCTGCTTTGGCCTTCGGATTCCAGCGGCCATGTAACCGGACAGAATACAGTCAGTAACTGGCGGGTCTTCAGGGGCTGATTCATCGCGAACCGGCGTTGCGATTGGATGGCAAAAAAAGTGCGAGAGGGGAGACTTGAACTCCCACTCTGTTTCCAGAGCTGGATCCTAAGTCCAGTGCGTCTACCAATTCCGCCACTCTCGCATAATTTAAATTGACCATGTGACTTGACTTTTCCATAAATCCCATATTCTATTCAAAAACAAGTTGAAAAAATAATATTAAACATCAATGGTGTCAAGCACAATGATAGCCTTGTAAGGCTTCGTTGTTCCCTGGCAAAAGGTGTCTCCAATATGCCCCGAAACTGCCCACGGCGACCGGGAAGAATCATCCTGGCGGTGACAACAACATTTTTTTGCATGGTGGTGTTTTTTAATCCGGCCATTGCAACCCAATTGCAATGGCCGGACAAGCGGCCGGTAGTTGTGATAGACCCCGGCCATGGCGGAGCCGATTCAGGCCTTTCAGGCCTTATGGGAAAGCTTGAGAAAAAAGCTGCCCTGGACTTTTCCAAAACCCTGGCCGAAGTTTTTAAAAGTAAGTTCAAGGTCGTTTTGACCCGTGACGATGATTATAATGTTGATTCCGATCAGAGGGCCGGGATTGCCAACCGCAAGGGGGGCCGCGTATTTTTCAGCATCCATGCCGGCACCGGCAAATATCCAAACCGGGATTCGATCACCATATTTGTAATC
Organism: Desulfobacteraceae bacterium; assembly: GCA_027025615.1. Lineage (GTDB taxonomy): Bacteria > Desulfobacterota > Desulfobacteria > Desulfobacterales > Desulfosarcinaceae > JALVQM01. The sequence continues at coordinate 7,095 of JALVQM010000305.1, forward strand.
AAGCCGGATTCCTTTCGGCAAGGCGGCCTGTGCCGTCGTGCTGATTCTCCAGCTCTGGCATTATGGCATCGTAACCAGCTCAAATACCTGACTGCCAGTCTGCGTTTGGCGGAAACCCTTGCCTCTGAATTTGAGCGAAGTTTGCCTGAATCGATAAAAATCAGTATTCGCCAGGCACCGGTACTGGTCCTGCGAGGGGTAAAAGCTCCGGCTGTTTTGGTAGAGATCGGCTTTTTGTTAAATGGCCGGAAAGACAAAGATTTGGACAATGCTGCCCTTGAGCATAAACTTGTCCAGGCGTGGTTCGAGGCTGTAAAGATATTTTTGAAGCATCCCTGAAGAGATGGCAGGTGCAATTGACCTTGCTTCGGGCCGTAAAGCATGCTAAAGCCGCTGGCATAAATTGTGGACGGTGGATTTTAGGTATAATTTGTCGGGGCGTGGCGCAGCCTGGTAGCGCACCTGCTTTGGGAGCAGGGAGTCGCAGGTTCAAATCCTGCCGCCCCGACCATAAATTACAACGGGTTGTGGCTTATGCCATAGCCTTTTTTATTGCTGTTTTCTGGCGGGGTAGAATATTTCTCTGCCTATGGGATACAAAGACTTCTGAGATTCCGTTTTGGTTCTTTCTTGTGCGTAGTATAATAATTCCCGCCTGGCTCAACCCCCAATCGTTCAGCAGGGCTATATCTTGAAGCGTCCTACGGCTGAAGCCAGGTCTTCGGCCAGTTGCGAAAGGGTACCCGCATTTTTCTCCACCAGGGTGCTGTTGTCGGCGATCTGGCTGGAGCTTGCACTTACATCGGTAATGTCTTTGGCTACATTGTCGGCGGTTGCCGAATTTTTAGCTACGCTTTCAGTTACTTCGCGGATGCCTTCCGAGGCTTGACTTACATTGCTGGCGATTTCGGCGGTGGTTGATGACTGCTCCTCAACTGCAGAAGCTATGCTGGTGACAATTTCGTTTACCTGGTTTACCACCTTGGATATTTCTTCGATTTCACCAACCGTTTCAGAGGTGGAATCCTGGATTCCATTTATTTTGGCCTTGATGTCCTGGGTCGCTTCGGCAGTTTGATGTGCCAGGGCCTTGATCTCGTTGGCTACAACAGCAAAGCCCTTGCCTGCTTCGCCGGCCCTGGCCGCTTCGATGGTCGCATTGAGGGCCAGCAAATTGGTTTGTTCTGATATTTCAGTTATCGTTTCAGTTACCTTGCCCACATCCAGGGCCGCCTGGCCCAGGGTTCCTACCCGGTCTGAGGCCTCGCGGGCGCGGGAAACCGCCGCTTCGGTGATATGGCTGGCATCATCGGCGCTTGTGGCGATTTCATTGATGGTTGTTTTCATACCTTCGGCGGCATCTGCCATCAGGCTGACATTGGTGGCTGTTTCTTCAACTGCTGCGGCAACGGTGTTCATGTTGGAACTCATAATCGAGGCGGATTCTGACACAGCCCTGGAGTGATGTGAAACTTCATTGGTTCCTTCAGAAACATTTGTGGCTATTTCTGACAGCTGACTTGATAACTCGTTGAGCTGGCCGCTTTTGTCCATGATTTCCTGGAACATGGCCTTAAGGTGCTGGACCATGTTGTCCAGGGCCTGGCCGATTTTTCCAAGTTCATCCTGTTTCGTGAAGCGTGATTTGGCGGTCAGGTCTCCATTGCCGAGCTGTTCGGCAAAAAGCCTTATCTTGTCAAGTCTTACGATAATTTTAGCGACTGTATATATGGCAAATATGGTGGCTAAGATACCAAGCGCAATGCACAATACCTGTAATTCCAGCAGGAGGCTGACTCTGGCTTCAGAGTTTTTTTGCATTATGCCAACAGCCTTGTTCATATCTGACAAAAGCACCATGTTTTTGTGTTTTATGTGTTCAAGTGATTTTGAAGCAGCTTCCGGTGCTTTCAAGTAGTTTTCGATTTCCTTTTTAAAGTTTTCCCATATTTCTGTTACCTTGCGCAACTGGTCCAGGGTTTTGCCTTTCGCAGCCGGGCAGAAGCGGTATTTATTTGACTTCATATCCAGGGTAGTAGGAGCTTTGCCTGAATCACGCAGAGCCTTAAGGGTGGTGTCGAAGACGGCCATGGTATTTTTTAAATTGTAAACTTCCTGGCCGTCTATACTGCCTGTCTTGCTCCGGTTGCTTTCGATCAGGTAAATTTCCTTTACCATTTTCTGGGTAAGCATGCGTTGGCGGCCTGCCAGGTTAATGATCAGCCCGTCGTCTTTTTGCTGGCCGGTGATCCACCAAGTGGCAAAAAACATGCACAAGATTATAAATGAAAGTATTGCCACGGAAGCTGCTAATTTAAATTTGATGGTCATTTTTTCCTCCAGGTATTGCTAAAGTATTTCATTAGCTCGCCTTTCATGATATCGGCCATTTAATTGAAAAGATTAGTTGAAATTGAAATGTTTTCTGTTAAGCGGTAAACATTGGACAGCGGTTCAAGAAATTGGGTAATTGATGCCAGCCATGGCTTGCCCTGGAGATTGACAAGTTTGAGCAGTATTGAACCTTTGACTCTGGTTGGTGTGGCCGTAGCCCTGGCGATGGATGCTTTTGCTGTTGCCCTGGCAACCGGTGCCGGCCTGGGCCGGGCAGGGCCCCGCCAGTACTTCAGGCTAGCCTGGCATTTCGGCCTGTTCCAGGCTCTTATGCCTGTTATTGGCTGGGCCTGCGGTTTAACTGTCCGTTATTGGGTAGAGCATTACGCCCATTGGGTCGCCTTTGGTCTGCTTATGTTTGTTGCCCAGGGTATGTTCCGTTCAGCCTTTTCCGATTCCGGACATACCAGGGCTGTCAAGGACCCGACCAGGGGTTTGTCACTGGTTTTGCTTTCGGTGGCCACCAGCATCGATGCCCTGGCTGTCGGCTTTAGCCTGTCTGTTCTCAAGGTAACCATATGGATTCCGGCCCTTATTATCGGCGTGGTTGCAGGGGCCTTTACAGCTTGTGGGATTTACCTCGGAGCGCTTTTTGGCAGGACTGTCCTGGGACGCTGGGCTGAATTGGCAGGTGCCCTGATCCTGGTTGCCATTGGGATCAAGATTGTGTGGTCTGCCCATGGCTTCCAATGGTGATGCACCTGGAAGGTTTTCCAAAAAGTTAACGATGCGCTTTAGAGGCTATTTGCCGGTGGCAGTATTTTTCTCAAGCAGGCTGGCCACGTATTCTGCGATGGCCAGGCAACTTGTAAGACCCGGGGATTCAATCCCGATGCAATTGATCAGCCCGGCAAGTCCCTTGGCCGATTCTTCTTCCAGGATAAAGTCACGTACTCCATCACCGGGTTTTTGAAGCTTTGGCCTGATACCGGCCATTTCCGGCTGGAGCTGTTCTTTACGCAAACCGGGCAGATAGCGTTGGGCGGCCTGGTGGAAAAGTTTGCTGTTTTGTGCATCGACAGTGTAATCGTATTGTTTTTCCGGCAGGTAAATTGTGTTCGGTCCTAATTTGATCCTGCCGCCAAGATCAATGGTGGCGTGAATACCCAATCCGACGTTTGCCGGCAGGGGCACAGGGTAAACCAGGCGTTTTATATAGCCGGCCGGCAGATCGCAGCTGAAATACTCACCTTTCCAATAATACTGGCGGTATTTGCAGGCGTCTATATCGATTCCCGCTTTGGCCGCTATCCGGTCGGCTTCAAGTCCCGCGCAATTGACGACCTGCCGGCTGGAAAAAGTGTCTGTCTGCCCGTCACGATACTTGACAACAATTTGATAGCGTCCGTCTGATCTTCGCTCGAGGGATTCGACATTTGTTTCAAAGAAAAAATGAGCCTTGTTTTTCTGAGCCCTGGCCGCCAGATGGCGCATCAATCTATGGGAATCGATGATGCCGGTCGACGGTGAAAGCAGGGCGGCTACAGCTTTTACATTCGGCTCCATTTGATTGACCTGACTGGCCGTAAGCAGGCGCAAGTCATGGACCCCGTTGGCCTCGGCACGCTGTTTGATATCCTCCAGGCGTTGCTCTTCATCCCTGTCGGTGGCAACGATGATTTTGCCACACTGGCAATGTGCTATTCTGGCTTTTCTGCAAAGCGCATACAACATCTTTCGGCCCTGGATGCAAAGCCTGGCTTTCAATGAACCCCGGGGATAGTATATACCGGCATGAACAACTTCGCTGTTACGACTGCTGGTTTCCTGGCCGATTGAAGGGTTGCGCTCAATTACAAGCAGAGGCCCGTGCTTTTCAGCCAAACGGGCGGCCACCGCCAAGCCTACCACCCCGGCGCCGATTATGGTTGTCTTGATCTGCATAAAATCAGGAATCCGGCCTTGAGGGTTTTGGGTTATCCTTTATAGGGTTTTCCGCATTCTTTGCACCTGCCGTCCGGGCCGATTATACCTATGCAACTTTCGTCGCTGCACAGGATTCGCTTGTCCCAGTCGTCATCCGTGTCTGACTTGTCTCCGGAGCCGGTTTTTTCGGTTGTTGTTTTCGCAGGCTCCGGCTGGTTTTTCACAGGCTCTGGTTCCATTTCCCGGTAAACCGGATTGTTGTATTGCCCGTCATAGGGTTTTCCGCATTCCTTGCACCTGCCATCCGGGCCGATGACTCCGATGCAGGCCTCATCGCTGCACAGGGTCCTTTCGGCCCAGTAACGTTCCAGGCTGTCTTTTTGAGATTCTGAATTCATTGGCAGTCTTCCAGTCAGCTAAATTATTCGTTCAATCCCTGGCCACAGATCAGCCAGTGAAAATGATAATAACCCAAAGACAGGGGAAATTAAAGTTTGTAATTACCATCATCCTGTCAGGAAACAACCTCAATCGTTCAGTTTTACCTGTGGACAAAGCATGGAAAGGCTAAGGACATTGTCTGCAGCGGTGCTGCAGCCATGGATTATCTTTTCCCGCCAGGGGCCCATGATTCCAGTTGCCCAAAATAATAAACGCCTGTCGGGCGGTAATTTTCGACAGCCGGGTTTTCCAATAATAATATTTTGACCTTATTTCTAGTTGATTCGCCGGATAGCCTCGGTTATTTTGTCTGAAGCATGCTCGGTTCAGGTTGGGGCTGCTGAAATTTAACAGACGGCATGAGCCGCCGGATCAGGATAGCGCAAATGAAAGTAGGGCGTAACGATCCCTGTCCCTGTGGCAGTGGCAAAAAGTATAAAAAGTGTTGCCTGGTAAAAAGACAAGACAGGGAACAAACTGAAGATTTGAAATCGTATGCCGCCAGGCATCAAATACGTTTGAAAAACGATGAGCAGATCGAAGGTATTCGCAAATGTGGTCGCCTGGCTCTGGAAACCCTGGATTTGGTGGAGGCCATGTTGCGCCCCGGGATGACAACTGCCCAAATTGACGAATTTGTGCACGAGTTTACCATCAAAAACGGAGCCCGCCCGGCACCCCTGAATTATCGTGGTTTCCCTAAAAGTGTTTGTACTTCGGTCAACGAGGTAATCTGCCACGGCATTCCAGGCCCAAGGGTTTTGAAAGACGGGGATATTATCAATGTTGATGTTACCCCGATACTGGATGGCTATTATGCTGATGTCAACAAGACCTTTTTCGTCGGTACTCCCGGGCCCGAGGCAAAAAAGATAGTGGCCGTTGCCAGGCGTTGCCTGCAAGAGGGCCTTGCCATGGTCCGGGCCGGCAATACCATCGGGGACATAGGCTGGGCCATTCAGCGGTACGCTGAATCAAACGGCTGTTCGGTTGTAAGGGAATTCGTGGGCCACGGGGTAGGCCTGGATTTTCACGAACCGCCCCAGGTCCCCCATTATGGCAACCGGGGCCAGGGGGTGCGCCTGGTCCCGGGAATGGTTTTCACCATTGAGCCGATGATCAACCTTGGCGGCCCGGAGCTTGAGATCCTGGAAGATCGCTGGACAGCGGTTACCAAAGATGGTTCTTTATCGGCTCAGTTCGAGCAGACCGTCCTGGTTAAGGAAAAAGGTTGGGAAAGCTTGACTCCGTTTGAGCTTTAATTTTTTAAAACAGGGTTAATCGGGTAGATCGTTTTTACAGCAATACATCCGTGCCTTTATCGTTTTCTTCGGTGTCTTCCTCTTCTTCCTGGTTTTCATTTTCAAGGATTTCAGCTTCAAGGCGCTCCATTGCCCGTTGCATGGCCTCTGCCTTTTGCTGACGGCGCAGCTGGGTATCTTCCAGGGTCA
>JALVQM010000306.1 GCA_027025615.1 Desulfobacteraceae bacterium
AACTGAATAATGCGATTGTCGGCGAATATGTAACCAAGTTCCTCAGCAATCATTTTGCCCAAGGTTATGCCACCTGCACCGAATTGTCGTGATATTGTGATAACAGCCATTGTTCCTCCTGGTGATGGATCCTTCTTCAAAGATCATAAGCGCTTGGCAGCCCGGGACTGACGGCCCATGCAATATATGCATGCTCCGGCGGGACTTGCTTCAGGCCCACAGGGATTTTGATTGTACGGACCAAGAGCATAGTCAACCTATTTGTCCGGTGGTATTATAAGTGTCGGATATATCGATTTTTCAGCTATTGCAAGCGGTACGCTACCAAGCCAGCGCTCTATCCATGACGGTTTTGCCGATGATCCCATTACTATCATTGTCGATTCACACTCTTCAGCCGCTTTTTCTATCTCTTCTACCGCTTCTCCGATATATACATGGGGCCTGGCCTTGATGCCTGCAGCCTCCAAACGTTCACAGATTGTCTCCAGTTTTTGACGGACTTCTTTTCTTGTCTTCTGGACGGTCATGGCAGAAGTACCTTTGAGATCTTTTTCACTGGCAACATGGATAACATCCACTTTTTCCAGCACCGTTCCCAATGATTCGAGATATTTTACAGCTTTTTCACTTGCAGGTGACCAGTCTGTGGCAAGCAACGGCCGTTGAAAGGGAATCCATTTGCCGCTTGGACTATCGGCCCTGTCTTTATAAATCAGGATTGGAATTGATGCTCTTCTTATGAGCTCGGTAACGTCCGAGCCGGAATAGAAGCGCTCCAGAAATCCTTTATGGGAACGCCCGATTACAATAATATCGGCATTTTCTTTTTCGGCGGCTTTGATGACTTCGCCAACAAGCTGTCCGACAACAATATAGACACCGACTTCCATTCCTTCCTCAAACAAAGATTCGGCCCAGTCGATAAAGCGTATGTTGGCCGTTTCCCGCAGCCTGATTTCTTCTTCTTTTTCGTATCCTTTGCCGCGGCGCATGGCCACTTTATCCCTTTCGATAACATTCATGAAAACTACATTGGTCAAATCTGCCCGGCGAAGGTTCAAAAGGGTACGCAGATCATCGAAGTTCAATTCTTCAAACTTGGTAACAAACAGGATTTTCCTGATTTTCATTCCCGTGACATCCTTTCGCTGCTATGACTGCAAGGTTGGCATTGTCTCTACCCAATCAAGGATTTGACAACCTCCGCCAACTCGTCTGGATCTACCGGTTTTTCAAGGTATGCATCTGGTTCCGGCACTTCTACATCGCCGAATTCGGAAAGTGCTTTCTGGGAACGCAAAAAGGACTTTTTGGCTATACCCGAAAGCATGAGAACCGGAATTCCCTTGAACTTTTTATTTGACTTGATTACACGATACAACCTTACTCCGCTTTGTCGCGGCATCAGGACGTCCAGGATGACCAAGTCCGGTATTTCTTCTTTCAGCCTTTTTTCGCCATCTTCACCATTGTCGGCTTCGATTGGTGTATACCCGAGCTCTTCGATGACCGTCCTGCTGAAGAGTCTCACATCAGGATCGTCGTCGACTATTAATACCTTTTTACTCATGAACTTCCTCCTGGTCTGATCTGGTTTCCGGATTATAACTTTGTTATGCCATTGATTGGTTACAACTGCAAATGGATTACCGGGTTTTTAATTGTTTCCTTTATTCTGTCAGGCCGGGTTCCCATTGGAATTACACTTAAAATCATAAATTTTCATTTGCGGTATGGAATACACATACTGAAAACGGTTCCTTCACCCTGCTTGGAGTCGAACCAGATCCTACCTCCGTGTTCTTCGACCATCTTGCGGGTTACCAGCAGGCCAAGTCCTGTCCCCATATGGCCCTTTGTACTGAAAAACGAGGTGAAAAGCTTGGCCTTGACCTCTTCACTCATACCGCTGCCGTTGTCAGCAACCTCGAATAAAATTTCCCGGCCATTCTTCTTGCGGGTCTTTACGCGTACTTTCTGTTTTGGTTTGGGGTTGTGATCGAATAGGCATGCATCGATAGCGTTGGTTACCAGGTTGAGCAAAGTGGTATGAATGGTGTGCGGGTCCATCAATACCGTTTCGATTCGATCATCCAGGTCAGTTTCTATTTCCACACCATGATCTTTGGCCTTTTGACTAACCAGGTTACATACTTCAATTACGATTTGATTAGGATCACAGGGCTCAAATTCCGGTTCACGCTCCTTGGAATAAGACAGCAGATCCATAACAAGTTCTGAAGTGCGTTCTATATTCTTTTTGAGCATTTCCCAACCCTGGCGTGTTTTCTCTGGATCGTTGCGCCGAATGCCGACATCCATGATGTAACTGCCGCCTTTCAGACCGTGGAGAATATTTTTTATTCCATGGGCAAGTCCGGCAACAGTTTGGCCAACTGCAGCCAGGCGTTCGGCCTGTACCAACTCGCGTTCCAAACGTTTGATTTCCGTCAAAAAATAAAAAAAGGCGACCGATCCCATTACCTGTTTTTTCTCATGGAGGATGGAGCCGGAAAAGCGGACCGGTTTTTCAATTCCGTTAATATCGGAAATGGTTGTTTCCTGCCACTGGATTTCACTGGAATCTTTTCCGGCGGATGCCTTTTGCCTGAACATTTCAGCCAGGGCCGGTGGGTAAAGATCCATTATATTTACCTTGCCAATGGTATCTTCGGCTTTACGGCCAAAAATCAATTCTGCCCCGGGATTGAAAACAACCACAATGAAATCCTTGTCTGTGGCCACGATACCATCGTTGGAACTGCGGATAAGTTTTTTCAGGAAGCTAGACTGACGCCTGATTTCACGGGTTGCCTCTTTTACCTTTATCTCAAGTCGATCAGTGTATTCTTTCAGTTTGCGCCTGATACGCTGGTTCTCCAGCGCGCGTTCTATGGCGATTGCAAGAGCGGCATCACGAATCGGCTTGTTGAGAAAATCTGATGCGCCGTATTTCAAGGCTTCGATGGCGTTTTCGATGTCACCGTGTCCGGTAATAATTATTACCTCGGCTTCCGGTCGGCGTTGTTTAACCTCCCTGAGGACCTCGATCCCGTCCATTCCCGGCATTTTAATATCTGTTAATACTATATCGGGCTTTTCACTATCGAAAAGTTCAAGCCCCGACGGTCCATCAAGGGCGCTGATCACCTTGTAGCCGTCACTTTTTAACGAGATTGATAAAACCCTGACGATTGCTTCTTCGTCGTCGATAATCAAAATTTTAGGTGTTTCGTTCATTTATTTCCCCGCTGCCGGGAACTTTAAGGTAAAGGTAGTGCCTTCACCCACCTGGCTTTCAACAGAAATCGTCGCGTTGTAATCTTTTAATATACCGTAACTGATGCTTACACCCAACCCGGTACCTTTGCCCACCTTTTTGGTGGTGAAAAATGGCTCAAAGATTTTACTTTGGACATCCTCAGACATTCCTATACCGGTATCACTTACTTCGACAACAACCCAATTGTCATTATTAAAACTGTTGATCGTCAACTTTTTTTCAATTTTCTGGGATGGATTCCTCTCGGCTTTTTCGTCCATGGCGTCAATGGCGTTGGTCACCAGGTTAATGAAAACCTGCTCCATGCGGTTGTGTTCAGCCAACACCAGTGGTAATTCGTCGGCCAGATTAAGTTCCACTTCAATTTGATGTACCTTCAGCTGGTGCCCCAGGACTTTGAAAACATCCTGAATGGGGTCATTGATATTGATCCTTGTATAATTGATTTCAGACTGGCGGGCAAAATCCCGCACATGTTTTATGACCGAGGTGGCCCGTTGCACGTTTGCAATGATGTCATTGGCCATGGTTTCCAATTCTTCTTCAGGGATAGCCTGACCCCTTTTGATCATTTTCAGGAAATAATCAGCACATATCTGGATGACATTCAAGGGTTGGTTGATTTCATGGGCCATCCCGGCGGCCATAATACCCAGGGTGGTCATTTTGCTGGCCTGGATCAATTGGGTCTCTTTTTCAACTGTTTCAGTTACATCAGTAGTTGAGGCGATCAGGACTTCGCTGTCGCCGTATTTGGCCTGGCTGACATTTATGTTGACGAAAATGGGGGTCCCTTTTTTCTTGAAATGCTTTTTCTTGGTCAGCAAGATCGAATTGTCTTCGGGCAGCCTTAAAAGTCGTTCCCTGATTTCGATATCGTCTTCGTCTCCAAGATCAAGAAAGCTCATGCGGATCATTTCCTGGCGGCTGTAACCATAATGATCCTGGGCACGGCGGTTGGTATCGAGAATCTTCAAGCTGTCTTTTTCCAGAATGAAGATGGGGTTCGGGTCATTGTTGAAAAGAGAGCGGTATTTTTTTTCTGAACGCAAAACCTGTTCCTGCAGGATGGCGTTTTCTACCGCTACTCCGATCCGGTTGCCGATTAATTCCAGGATAGGTTTGTCAGCAGAACTGAATTTGCCTTTTTCCCGGCTGCCGATGCGGATTACCCCAATGGGGGTTTTGCCCTTGGTAAAAATCGGAATAAAGGCCACCGATTGGAGGGCTTCATAACGATCCAGGCAAATACTTGTTCGCAAGGCATCATCAAGATTGCCTATGATTGTAAAGCGACCATTCAAGGCTACATCATGCAAAAACGCATCTGCCTGTTGCGAGCGTTTGCTTTGGCAAACATCGCTTGGAGATCCATAGCTGTACTGAAGATAAAATTTTTCATCCTTGCCCTTTAAAAAAATGCAAATTGTATCGGCCCCAAGAAAATCACGGATAACTTTCATGGCCGACTCAAGTCTATTTTGAAAAGGCTCGGAAGAGTTGAGAGCAGAATAGATGGCCACCAATGTGCTTTGCTCTTTGGTGTGTCGCTCACGCTCTTGTTCGGCACGTTTGTCTTCGGTGGTATCCCAAAGTGTCTCGATGGCTCCGATGATCTTGCCGTCGGGAGCCTTGATAGGAGCCGCGGTAAACCAGCACCACTTGCCGTTTTTACCAAGGTTGGAGAAGAAAATTTCAGCTTCGTAGGCTCCCTCAATCAGTACTGATTTTTTCCATTTCTGGCCGTACAGCTTTTTGATTTCTTCTTCGCTTATTTGATCCAGGATTACATCGGCCATGGTCGGCCTTTCACGCTGCCAGAAAGGAAGCCATGATTTGGTTGTGCCCACTATTTTTGAAGCGGGATATCCGGTTAGTTTCTCAAGGGCTCTGTTCCAATGGGTAACGGTATGATTTTGATCGATTACGAATGTCGGTATGGTGCTGCCTTCAATTATTTGTGAAAGAACTCTTTGGTTGTCGATAAGGTCTATTTCAATCTGCCGGGTGCGTTTGTGACGTTCAACCAGGATTTGTGAAAAGTCATTTGTGTATTGCCTCAGAAAATGCTCTGCTTCCCCGGGTGATTGAAAGCCCTGCCTGATCTTGCCGGTTGCATTTATTTTGAGCGTCTCTACTTTGAGCAGATCCCATATAGTCCTGGCGTCATAATGCTCTATAAGCTGAATATGGTCAGGCAATTGACGACGGATCTCGGCTCCCAGTTCAACAGTGTTAGTGATTTCGAGAATTGTGACAAGATCCGGAATTTTGAACAATTCCTTGTAGTCGGACGTTGTATGAATGCCCAGACTGCGGGCGTAAACCATACCCGGCGCTTCAGAATTGATATCTGCAACCGCCATTACCACTGGACGAATGTTTTCAAATTCCTTTTTCAAGATTGTTTTCAAAAACAGCCGGCAGAATCGTCCTCCTCCAATAATGGCTATTCGGGGGCCCAACAATTCGGAAATAAGATTGCCCTGGATGTTTTTCAGAGCCTTGTCTAAACGATGAATGAACTGCATTGTTCTTTTACCATATTAAAAGTAAATAAAACTGACGCAAACAAAAACAGGAATAAGGAATACCAGACTGTACTTCAGGATGTAACCAAAAAAACTGGGCATTGGTGTTCCTGACTCTTCTGCAATAGAACGTACCATGAAATTGGGTGCATTGCCAATGTAACTGCACGCTCCAAAGAAAACAGCGCCGGTTGATATGGCTTTCAGATAAATTGCTTGTTGGCTGATCAATTGGGATACCGCCTGGGCCTCGGCCACTCCGGGGGAGAAGCGTCCCAGAGCCGTATTGAAGAACGTCAGGTACGTCGGAGCATTGTCAAGGAAACTGGACAGGGCGCCGGTGGCCCAGAAATAGTGGGCCGGCTGATTGACCGCGTTGATTAAGAAGGCAAGGGCGCCGCGACTGCCGGCCTTGAGAATCAACAAACAGGGAATCATGGTGATGAAGATGCCAATGAAAAGATAGGCAACCTCCTTGATGGGAAACCATGAAAATTCATTGTCTTCACGAACTGATGCCGGTGTGAATACCAGCGACAAAATGCCCATAAGGATCAGAAGTCCGTCACGTGTCCAGTCCTGAATGGCCCGGTGGACCCCCAAAGTGGAAACATTGCCCCAGTCGACCAGACCGCTTAACAAAACTGAGCCAACGATGCCTGCCAGGAATATAAAATTATAAAGACCTTCAAGTTTCAGGCGTTCCTTGTTCTCATCGGAAGCCTCAGTATTGGAATCCGTGATTGCTGGTTTTTCTTTCCGGTAATAGTACAGGTCAAGAAAGAAATAGATTGCCAGCAGGGCTCCGGCAACTGTCAGCATCTGGGGCAGGGTGTGAAAAGTCCAGAAAAAGGGTACTCCATGAAGGAACCCCAGAAAAAGGGGTGGATCCCCCAACGGTGTCAGGGCCCCTCCTACGTTGGCTACCAGAAAAATAAAAAAGACAACCATGAAAGTTCGATTTTTGCGATTGCGGTTGGCCCGCAAAAATGGGCGGATCATTAGCATTGCGGCACCGGTGGTTCCCATCCATGAAGCCAGCACAGTGCCCATGATAAGCATTATCAGATTGACCAGGGGGGTGCCGGCCAAAGTTCCCCTGAGCAAGATTCCTCCGGAAACCGTGTAAAGAGCCCACAGCAAGATAATAAATGGTACATAATCTGCTAACAGGATGTGGGCGATCTCGTGAGCTGCAGCCCACTGATAGCTGATTAAAAAGGGTATTGCCAGGGTGGCCGCCCAGAAAGCAGAGATTTTACCGAAGTGATGATGCCAGAAGTCCGCCGCTATCAGGGGCATTAAAGCTATAGACAATAACATCCCGGCAAAGGGAATACAGCTGGTGATCGGAAGCTTTTCACCAAGATTTTCGCCTCCATGCCCCTCGGCTGCAGCACCTTTGTTGTGCTCACCTGTGTTTGCATGGGGCTGGTTATCCTGCTGCGCCTTTGCAGCTGTTTCAACCTGTTCCTGCCGCTCGGCAACGGCCGGAGCATGGGGGGTGGAACACCAACCGGGATTTACGGCCAAGAAAAAATTGGCGGCCAAAACAAGTAATAAAGTAAAACCTAAGCGCAGAATTATCGCGTTTTTCCTCATGCTTTCCGTCCTTATCCTTAACCTAACTACGTTGTCCTTGCCGTGTTCAGCCCCAAATGCTCATCGTCGCAACTGTATAGGACCAAACAGTATGGATTAATATTCAGATTATCCGGATTGGTCTTGTTTGCTAGAGCGGAGGGAAGTCGTAACGGTGCTGAGAGGTTTAGGATGAACATGAGTTTATAGGATCCTGATGGCATTCTGGCTACAGTACCGTTTGTCTTCCGCTAAGCATTGATCTGGATTTGCACCGCACAATAAAATGGCTTTTAGCAAATGAATCAAAATAATAAAATAAAATTGCCTAATTATCACATATTTTTTTGGTGCTGTCAACATGGGCTGTGGCAAAGATTTAATGAATCTTCTGCATCATGGACAGTTATTGAATGCAGGTTAAACGCAGGGGGAGTATATAGCCCATAATATAGGGTAAAATAATGAGACTTGACTTTCCATTGCTTTTAGTGGAAATAGAAGCCATCGCGTCACGCTGATAATAAGCCAACAACAATTGAAATACCTCAAAAATATTCATGTTTTTGCGTCATAATCAAGTTCGCGGCAGATTTTTCGAGGACCTGCACCAAAAAGATACGTCTGTTTATAGATTTCTGATTGACTGACGTTGATTATGGTTTCATGATGATAGGCCTGCTTCGTTCAGATAGGCTCGAAAGTTGACAATCCGTTCCAGGGAAATCTTGTACATTTATTATTCAAGTTTTAGGGGGTCGGAATGTTCCTGGAAACATGAAATGGTTACCTTCAGGTTGTTATGAGTGTTTTGATTCTACGGATGCTGTAGTTGTTCCAATTTGATAAACAATAGTCAAACCGAAAGTAAAGGAGGAATGGACGATGAAGAAATTCAGATGGTTATTGATAGGTGTCCTCATCATCGCGATGTTGTGCGCCGCTACCGATGTTATGGCTAAAAAGAAAACGGTATTGGTTTATGGAACAACCGAAAAAGTCACCGATATGGATCCTGCCAATGCTTATGATTTTCACACCTGGGAAATTTTCTACAATATTTACCAAGGATTGATGGGATATCCTCCAGGTAAGACCAACCTTGTAACGGCCCTTGCCGAATCTTATACCATTAGCAAGGATGGCAAGAGCTATACCTTCAAATTAAAAAAAGGCCTCAAATTCAGTGATGGAACTCCTTTTGATGCCAATGCCGTAAAATGGTCCCTGGACCGCGTCATTCGGCTTAAAGGAGATCCTTCCTGGCTGGTAACCGATTTTGTCGACAGGGTTGAGGTTGTAGACAAGTACACGGTAAAATATATCCTGAAAAATCCATGTGCTTATTTCCCTTCCCTAGTGGCTACTGTGCCTTATTATCCTGTGAATCCGAATGTCTATCCAGCAGACAAAATCATTAAGGACCCTAACGAACTCAAAGGCGGCAAGCTTGTGGGCCTGGGGGCTTATCAGGCTGTATCGTTCAAACGCGATGAAGAAATTATTTTGGATGTCAATCCCTATTATTCAGGCCCCAAGCCCAAGAACGACAGAGTAGTAATTCGTTATTTTGCTGATGCAACCACAATGCGCCTTGCCCTCGAAAAAGGCGAACTTGATTTTGCTTTCAAGACCTTTAATCCTTCCGATATTGTCGACCTGCAAAAGTCTAAGAAATTGATAACAATCAAGGGCCAGGGACCCTACATTCGTTATATCTGTTTCCAATGTCAAAAGGCACCTTTCAATGACAAGGTTGTGCGTCGCGCAGTAGCTGCAGCCATCAATCGAAAAGAAATTATTCGCAAGGTTTTTCTGGGGCAAAATGAACCATTGTACTCCATGGTGCCCAAAGGCATGTGGACCCATGAAGATAGCTTTTTGACCGAGATCGGTGATGGCAATGTCAAGCTTTGCAAGAAACTGCTGGCATCCCGTGGTTACAATGCCAAGAACAAACTTAAATTTGAATTCTGGTATACGCCCAGTCATTATGGTGATACCGAAGTCGACATGGCGGCGGTTATCAAACGTCAGCTTGAAGCTACCGGAGTGATAGAAGTAACAGTTAAATCAGCCGAGTGGGCAACTTACAAACAGAATTGGCGTGATAAGCTAATGAATGTATACCTGCTGGGTTGGTATCCGGATTACATAGACCCTGACAACTATACTGCTGCATTTGCAGGAACAGCCGGTTCAGCCGGAAATGGTATCTTCTTTTCCAACAAGCAATGGGATGCAATGTTCGTGGAGGCCCAGAAGAATCCGGATCAGGCCAAACGGGCAGAAATCTATAAAAAGGTACAACATATGTGGACCGACGAAGTGCCAACCGTACCGATTTTCCAGGGCACTTTGTACCTCTTTACCCAGAAAAATATTCGCGGGGTGATGATATCCCCGACTTTGCAGTTTATCTATGCTCCCATCGAAAAAATAAAATAGGATTGCCAAAACCATGTGTTAAAAGGGGCCGCCTGCTGTCAAACGTGGAGGCGGCCTCTTTAACCCTGGTGGTATTAAAGTAAATCAATGTCATAATTTTGAATCAAAATTAAAAAGTTTTTTATTTTCCCAATTTGACCAGGACCTGTCTCAAAGTAAAGATCAAGGGTTTCCGGCAGGGCGCGGTACAGTGAAAAAGAGGAGCATACGCTTAAAGTATGAGAGCATTTTGAACTGTGCTGCAACGTCGCCCTGGGTGCAGGTTTTCTATCGGCAGGAGATAACAACCTGCCGCTATGCCCTGCACCTTACCGGAACCGTTCTAATACAGCCCGGGGCGCTATTACAGGCCCCCAACTGGTACTGAAATGAAAAACCTGATAAGATATGTTGTTACCCGTGCTTTGTTGACCATCCCTATGCTCTTGATCCTGTTAACTATAGTTTTCGTTGTAGTACGGGTAATGCCCGGAGATCCGGTATCTTCGATGTTGGGCGGGCATGCGCCGCAAAGCGTAATAGATCAGAAGAAGGAAGAACTTGGCCTTAACCGACCCCTGGTAGTTCAATATGGAGATTACCTGCTCCAGATTTGCCGATTGGATTTCGGTGAATCGATGATCTTACATCAAAAGGTGATTGATGCTATTGGAGACAAGATACCGGCAACCATAGAATTGACGTTTTTCGGGATGATCATAACCCTTTTGGTTGGTGTTCCCCTGGGGGCTTATGCTGCCGACAAGCGGCGTTCGGTTCAGGATTATGCCATCCGTCTGTACGGTATCGTGATTTATTGTATTCCGGTTTATTGGCTCGGATTGATGTTACAGATGATATTCGGAGTCTGGATGGATATCCTGCCGGTAGCCGGTAGAACCGGGGCACGTGTTTTTGTTTCAACCTTTGAAAAAACCGGTTTTTATACCCTGGACACTTTACTGGTTCAGGATTTCGAGGCCTTTGGGGACGTAATGCTTCACCTGGTTTTGCCTTCAGTTACCCTGGGCCTGGTTCTTTCCGGTATTTTCATCAGATTGACAAGGGCAAACATGCTTGACGTTTTAAAATCAGATTACATCCTGGCAGCCGAGGCAAGAGGAATTCGGCACAAACGTGTTGTATATAAGCATGCGATTCTGAACGCCTTTGTTCCTATTCTGACCATGATGGGACTACAGGTTGCTTTACTGATGGCCGGGGCGGTATTGACTGAAAGTACTTTCTCCTGGCCGGGAATGGGAAGGCTGCTGCTGGAAAGAATTTATCTCAGGGATTACCCGACGATCCAGGGCATTATAGTAATCTTTGCCTTGATAGTGGCTTTCGTTTCCTTGATTGTTGATATTATTTACGCTCTGGTTGATCCCAGGGTAAGGTATTAGGAGTGTTTCAGCCAATGAAGTATTCTCCAACTGCCACTATGGGGCGGCTGATCGGCCGCATGGGCAATATGGGTCGCAAGTACGGAGTAGAGTGGTGGATTCTGGTAATTGGGGCCCTTATAATAGTCAGTATAATCCTTATGGCTTTATTTGCTCCCTGCCTGGCGCCTTATAGCCCGCATGACCAGGCCACCGGACCACAGTTAGCGCCACCTTCAAGCCGGCATTGGCTGGGAACCGATAACCTTCAGCGGGATGTGCTGTCGCGAATAATTTTTGGAGCACGCACAATCCTTGGAGTTGCCATCCTGGCGGCTATACTGTCATCGACTATTGGCATTACTATTGGTTTAATATCAGGTTATACCGGGGGATTTATCGACAAATCTCTTTCCCTGGTGATGGACTCGGTTTATTCTTTCCCCGGTCTGATATTGGCAATAGCCTTTGCCGCCATGTTGGAGCCGGGAGTCCTCAGTATTACAATTGCCGTGGCAGTGATCTACATTCCGACATATTTCAGGCTGGTTCGTGGCCAGACGCTTTCCATCAAGGAAGAATTATACGTAGAAGCAGCACAGGCAATCGGAGCCCCTGGAAAAGTGATCCTGTGGAAATACATTTTTCCTAACGTTATTGCTACTACAGTGGTAGTATTTACCATGAATGTCGGTGATGCCATTATGATAGAAGCAGCCCTGACCTATCTTGGGCTTGGGCTGCCGCCATCGGTAGTCGACTGGGGTATGGATCTGGCCATGGGTAAAAAATTTTTACCATCAGGCCAGTGGTGGTTGATTACTTTTCCCGGAGGGATGATATCTCTGCTGGCATTGGGTTTTACTATGTTAGGCGAAGGTCTGGCCGAAATTTTGAATCCAAGGTTGCTGGAGCGTTAAGGTGACAGAAGACAAAATTCTTGAAATAAAAAACCTGAAAGTCACTTTTCCAATACATATTGGTACGGTCAGAGCCGTTGATAATGTCAGCCTCGATATACAAAGAGGCGAGGTCATGGGCCTGGTAGGAGAATCAGGCTGTGGCAAATCTACTCTGGGATTTTCAATTCTGAAATTGCTTAGACCACCGGGACAGATAGCTTCAGGACAGATTTTATACAACGGCAAAGACGTGGTGTCCATGAGTGAGAAAGAACTGCTCTCATTCAGGGGGCGCCAGGTATCTATGATTTTCCAGGACCCCTTGACTTCTCTAAATCCGTTGTTTCGCGTTGGCGATCAGTTTGTAGAGGCCATTCGGACTCATGAGCCGGGAGTAAAACACCGGCAGGCCTGGGAGCGTGCTGAACAAATTCTCGAACATCTTGGAATAGCCCCGGAACGGCTGGTTGAATACCCTCACCAGATGTCGGGCGGCATGCGCCAGAGGATTATGATTGGAATGGGGCTTGTCCTCAACCCCGGGCTTTTGATTGCCGATGAGCCAACTACCGCCCTTGACGTAATCGTTGAAGCCCAGTTTCTTGATCTGCTGAATAGATTGAGGGATGAATTCAACCTGACGATTTTGCTTATTTCCCATAACTTGGGAATAGTTGCCCAAATGGCCGACAGGGTTACAGTGATGTATGGCGGCCGGATTGTTGAGTCCGGAGCAGCCGTTGATGTATTCGGTATTGCCCGCCATCCATATACCCAGGGGCTCCTGGCCTCGATTCCCAACATCAAGCTTGACCAGCCGGAACTGAAAACCATGCCCGGCGCGCCGCCGGACCTGGTGGATCCTCCACCGGGATGCGTCTTTGCCCCGCGTTGTCCACAGGCAATGGAAAAATGCCACCGTCAAAGACCATTGGAATTCAACGTGTCGGGTATGCGGGTAGCTTGCTGGCTGTATGAATGATAGTATTGCTGATAACCAGGCATTTTAGTTGACTGTTTCCCTGTTGCGGCAAGGACGGGTCGTAAGTGTGCTGTTTTCAATGTCTTTGTTACATACGGATTGATTATCTTTTCGCAGAATTATCGCTTTT
>JALVQM010000307.1:0-3287 GCA_027025615.1 Desulfobacteraceae bacterium
TTCTGCCAGAACTTGGTGGGGGCGGTGCCGAACGTGTTCTGCTTCTTCTGGCCCGCTCTTTCACCGCCAACGGCATTGATGTTGACCTGCTGCTTATCAAAAAACGGGGAGAATACCTCAAAAATATCCCTCCGAACATTCGTATCATCCCGTTGACGAACAATACTGAAGAGGGAATTAATGCCTTTGAACTGATAGATGCTTTTTTCAGACTGATCGCCTATTTGAAAAAAACCGATATCGATGCGTTTCTTTCCACCCTCAGCCGAACCAACCTGTTTGCAATTTGTGCCTGGAAACTTTCAGCAAACAGATGCCGCATGCTGATCAGGGAAGCAAACACATTGCTGAATATTCACAGCAGGATGGTCAGGATGATCATGTCCCGGCTCTATCCCAGAGCAGACAGGATTATAGCCATTTCTGAAGGTGTTGCCACGGACATGCAGCACATCGGCATACCAGAAAAAAATATCACCGTCATCTACAATCCCGTTGACATCGATTCCGTCCGAAAACTGTCTCTTGCATCTCCGGAGCACCCATGGTTGGTGAACAAGGAGTTGCCGGTTGTTGTCGCGATTGGCCGACTGGCGCCGCAGAAAGATTTCGACACGCTTGTCACCGCCTTTCACAATGCTGTAAAACAAAAGGATATGCGCCTGCTGATACTTGGTTCCGGCCCCTTGCTCAAACCGCTGAAACAAAAAATCGCTGAGCTTGATCTTGACAGGGCAATTGATCTTGTCGGGTTTCAGGACAATCCTTTTGCCTTTCTCAGGTGTGCGGATCTGCTTGTTCTATCTTCCAGGTGGGAAGGCTTTGGCATGGTCCTTATCGAAGCACTGGCGTGCGGGGTCAACATCGTATCCACAGACTGTCACAGTGGACCGTCGGAAATTCTGGATGGCGGCAGGTACGGCCGACTGGTTCCGGTAGGCGATACGGATGCGCTGGCAGATGCGATTATCGACGCCCTGAATAATCCACTGGACAGGGAGATCCTGCTGGAAAGGGCGGCATTTTTCTCAAAGGAAAAAATTGTCCATCAGTACGCACAGGTCATCTGGCATTGACACGGCCGATGATCAAAGACGTTATCATGTGTTGCACAGAAGGATCAGTCTGCAACGGCCTTCTTGATCCAATGGTCCAGGTCTCTTCCTGTAAGGCGGCCCAGCTTTTTCATATCGTCCGAAAACGCCTGCTGCAACTCGTTGACAAAGGATTCAGGCAAAGGTACTCTTTCTGCAGGCACACTGTTCCATCTCCTGATCGGCTGTAATATCCAGCCGGTATCTATTCCTAACTGCAGCCGCAGCCAGCGAACACTCTTCACAACCCATAGAGGTGGTGTCTGCGACAGCCTTGCAAGCCAGGGATAGCGAATAGACTTATTTTTATTGATCCTTTCAAATCGCTCACGTCCATCGTCCGGTACACTGAGAAAATCAAGTACATCGCAGTACACCTGTCTCGGATTTGCTTGCAACTCCTCCATCCACACAAAATGGACTTGTTTACGTGGGAAAATATTCAGCAGGCGCTCCACCTGCTCTCCCAGCAAAGCAATATCCCTGTAAAACAGCACCTTGACATCCCGGCACCCCGGTGGAATATTACGCCCCTGTTTTCTAGCCTGCTCTAAATGCCATGCCTGCATGAAATCTTCAACATTTTCGTTACAGTTAAACAGCATCTCGGAATGCAGGGAATAAGCCAGTTCAACAGGATTTCTCAACATGACAATGATTTTTGCATCAGGATTGAACTGCCTGATATTTTGAACAGCTACGGATGAATAGAGGTAATAAACAGATGCCTCACCAATCGCCACATGCTCGGAAGATGCTTCTGAAAAAATATCCAGATAATCCGGCATTTCCTCCACAAACCGATATCTGGGCAGATCGTGAGCGAAAAAATGAATTTCCTTGGGATCGGAAACAAACACATTCGGATGTTCCCGCAGATATTCGCTCATTGCCGTGGTACCGGCTTTTGCTGCGCCTATAATAAAAAAATTTGGTTTCACTGGAGCAATCTCCACACTGAGAGGATCGTAGTATCAACACCAAGGTGGCGTTTAATGTATACGGCCAGTCCGACATTCCAGGCTGCAATACTGATGGCCGTTGCAATGGATGCGCCGACCATGCCATGACGTGGTATCAGTAGGAAATTTAATGCCACATTGATGATAAGCGCTCCAGCGATAAACAATACGGCAACATCTTGTTTACCCGACAGATTCATGAGCAGTCCCACGGAACCTGATCCGGTATTGATCAGGTGCCCAACCAGTAGCACAAGAAGAGGAAAATAGCCTGCCACGAAAGAAGAAGAGAAAACAGCCAGAATATCCATACCCCAACTATATAAAACCAGGCCGAATAAACATGCAAAAATAAATGAAACAAGAGTTATGCGGGCCAAAATATTCTGAACGGCCTCATAATTATCATCAGCGATATAACCGGAAATAAACGGTGCGACAGCATTATTAAGTGTTCCGAGAACAAACGCTGTGAACATCGCTATACGGGAGGCCACTGAATAGATACCGGCCTGGGTCGGGTTGACCAGTACACCCACCATAATGGTATCGAGGTAGCTGAGCAACATCAGCATGCCTGAAATGAGCATGAAGGGAACCGCTGTACGGACCCATAATCTTACTTCAAAATTCTTCTTTATCCGTGTGTTGAACAACAGAGAAATTCTACTGATAAACGCCCAGGAAAAGAGCAAGGCGAGCGTGACGATGCCCACCATGCTGGCCATGACAAAAGGTGCCGCTATGAATACCCCGGCTTTATATCCCGCCATCACGACCACCATCAAAGCCAAAGGAATGAATATCCCTTCAAGCGTTTGTGCAAATACGACTCGTTTTAATGATTGAATGACTGATTGTGAAATCTTCAGCAGGGAAATCAGCGGTAATAAGGCGGCTCCGTACAGAAAAGTAATGGTCAGGTTATCTCCTTTTGTGCCCACAAATGTCAGCACTACTGCGGCAAGCACTGTTCCGGCAAGAACAGATATCATGCCTGTCATTTGAAAGGCCCTGGTAATTATCCCATAGGCTTCGGCCTGCTTCCCTTTCACCAGATATTGAGGAACAAAACGAAGCAGGGCAGTATCAAGCCCCATTTTGCTGAACAGGACCAGTAGATATATCCAGTTCAAGGCATAGATATATATCCCATACTCCTGTTCTCCCATCATCTTGGCAAGCAGGATCTGTAAAAGAAATAAAAGCCCGAGACTCCCTGATTGCAGTA
>JALVQM010000307.1:3297-3900 GCA_027025615.1 Desulfobacteraceae bacterium
TTTTTGTTTCAACCAATTATCAGACTGCTTCCATCGACAACAGGCCTTATTTAAATTTCTTCCGGAGGTTAACAATAATCAGCTCCGACAAGCCTCCGACACAGCTGCCTAGGTATCGACGCATTTCCTCCATGTCATGTGCTCATCAACCAAGGTCCTGCCACAGGCAGCCCCAAGTTGTTGCCGCAGCTGACGTGAATCGAACAACAACCGTATAAAAGATGTACTGAAAAAAATGAAAAAATCCCCAAAACAGATAACCGGAAGTTTTCTTTTCCGGCCAGGGAAAACGATGAAAATGACAGTTGGGATGGTCAATGGGAAAGAGAACAACGGCTAGATAATGCACGGTATGACCATGATCAAGCAACCCGTTGATGGCCCGGAACAACCGTTTGCAAAAACCACCCGGTTTGGGACAATAATAGCAGGTCGGAATTGTGCAGGCCTGATTTTCTGGATACTCATTATGAAATGTCGGCATTTTTCCCCGATGTCAAAAAAATCCATGCGTATTTTCTCTTCCGGAAAAATCATCATTTTCCTCCAAGGAAAAGTCCTGCCGCCGGATGTGTGCCCCGTGAAATTGCATATTATCAGGGT
>JALVQM010000307.1:3910-4523 GCA_027025615.1 Desulfobacteraceae bacterium
CGATAGTAGCAGGTCAGAATTGTGCAGGCCTGACTTTCTGGATACTCCTTATGAAAAGTCGGCATTTTTCCCAGATATCAAATAAAATCCCCGTGTATTTTCGCCTCTGAAAAAAATTATCATTTCCCACCGAGGAGAAGTCCGGCCGCCGGATGTGTGCCCCGTGAAATTGCATATTATCAGGGTATCACATTCTTTTTTTTGCGTAAAGGCAAGGGACCTGAAAATAGTAAGGTTTATTTACCCCTTTCCCATAAATGACAATTATTACCTGGAGTATAAAAAAGTATTGACTTTTTTTACCCTTGGTATATTTTTGCCATCATGAAAGAACGCTACATTGAAGCGGCCATTGCCGAAGACCTGGAACAGAAGATGGTATTCATCGGTGGCCCGCGCCAGGTAGGCAAGACCACGCTGGCCATTGCCCTGAGCCGCCGGTATGACTCATCCCGGTATTTCAACTGGGACAGTCCCAAAGACAAAATCAGGATCACCAGGCAACAGTGGCCTCCCGGCACCAAGTGCCTCATCTTTGATGAAATTCATAAATACGACAAGTGGAAAAATCTCATTAAGGGTATATGGGACACCCGGCAGCATAATGAAAAAA
>JALVQM010000308.1 GCA_027025615.1 Desulfobacteraceae bacterium
CCTTGCCGGAAGCATCATATACGTATGCTTTCATAGAAATGAGGTCTACGATTCCCTTGAAATCTGCTTCAGATCCAATAGGCAGCTGGGTTATGATTGGACGTGGCTTTTCAAATGACTGTTGCGCATCTTCAAAGGCCCTCTTAAAATCAGCTCGTTCCCGGTCCAGCTTGTTGATAAAAATTACAACCGGCAGATCGAATTCCTTAGCAAACTCCCAAGCCATCTCGGTTTGCACTTTGACGCCGTCCACAGCATCGACCACGACTACGGCAGCATCTGCCGCCTGCAGACTGAGTTTGGTATCGGTAAAGAAATTTTGGTCACCAGGCGTATCGATTATGCTTATGGTAAATTTTTTCCAGGGGGCCTGGCAGAAAGCGCTGCTGATGGAGGTTTGACGTTTAAGCTCCTCCGGTTCGAAATCCATTACCGTGTTGCCTTCTTCGACCCTTCCTATTCTATTGGTGACCCCGGCATCGAACAGCATGACTTCCGCCAGGGAGGTTTTACCTGCGCCACCGTGGCCCACTAGGGCAATGTTGCGTAATTTTTCTGCCATAGTCTTTACCTAAAGCTCCTCTCTGAGTGAATTTTGAATGGATCTTTACCCGGAATGTCAAAGTTATTTTTGATATACGGGTTAAATGAAAAAATCAAGGACAAATAATCTATTATAAAACAGAAGGTTGTCCTGGCTGGTAGCGCCTTAGGGATACAAGGTATTCTTTGTTGCCCTTAGGCCCCCTTATGGGGGATTCGATTGCCGCCTCCCAAAACAAACCCAAACCCTTGAAGTACTGCTTCAACTTCTCAAGTACAACTTGGTGAAGGTGCGGATCTCGTACGACACCGCCTTTTCCCACCTGGCCTTTTCCAACTTCGAACTGGGGTTTTACAAGGGCAACGATATGGCCCGACGGACCAAGAAACTCCAGTACTTTTGGGATTACCAGTTTTAGGGAAATGAAAGATACATCTATAACGGCAAGATCGATTGGAAAGGGTACCCGTTGGGATTCAAGGTACCGGATATTTGTTCTTTCCAGCACCATGACCCGCTCATCCTGACGTAATGACCAGGCAAGTTGTCCATAGCCGACATCTATGGCCACGACTTTCCTGGCACCATGTTGCAGCAGGCAATCGGTAAAACCTCCGGTGGAAGCGCCCACATCCATGCAAACAAGATCTGCGACTTCAATTTTCCAGTATTGCAGGGCAGCTTCCAGCTTCAAACCTCCCCGACTTACATAAGGGTTGGCATTACCCCTGATGACAATATCAGAATTTTTTTCGATCCTGGTTCCGGGTTTGTCCACCGGAGTGCCGTTAACCAGCACCTGTCCCGCCATCACAAGGGCTTTGGCCTTTTGCCGGCTGGAAACCAGGTTTCTTTCAGCCAGGAGAATATCCAGACGTACTTTTTGTACCATTAATTCTTGATTGCGATCATTATGTCCGGCCGGACGAAATCCCTGCCGTCTTGAGGGTAGGCTTGCTATGTTTATATCCAATTATTGACAATGCAGTCGAGGCTATCGCCCGGGCAGTCAGACCATACTTTTGGCGCAAGGATGCCTGGCTGCCATGCTCGATAAAAACATCGGGCAATCCCAATCTTTTGAAAAGTCGGTATTGGATTCCTTCGTCAGCCAGAAGTTCCAGGATTGCACTACCAAAGCCTCCCTGAAGTGTATTTTCTTCAATGGAAAGCAGGTAGGGGATCTTGCTTGCAAGTGAAAGTATTAGCTCTTTATCAAGGGGTTTAACAAACCTGCAGTCAACCACCGTTGCAAGAATATTTTCTTTTTTAAGCAAGTTGGCGGCGGTTACAGCTTCGTTTGCCATGTTTCCAATTGCAAAGATGACAAGGTCATCACCCTTGATCAATACCTGTCCTTTGCCAATGGTCAGGGGTTTGAGCTCCTGGTCCAGGGGTATGCCTTCGGCGCTGCCTCTGGGATAGCGCAGGGCTATGGGACCGTTATGCTGGATTGCCGTAACCAGCATTTTTCTCAATTCGTTCTCATTGCGGGGAGCCATAACAACCATATTAGGCAAAGCCCTCAAATAGGATAGGTCGAACTGGCCATGATGGGTCGGCCCGTCTTCTCCGACAAGCCCTCCACGGTCAAGAGCAAAGGTTACCGGCAATTTTTCAATGCATACATCGTGGATTATTTGATCATAAGCCCTCTGGAGAAATGTGGAGTAGATAGCCACAACAGGTTTTAAACCTTCAGTGGCCATACCGGCGGCAAACGTAACTCCATGTTGTTCGGCAATACCCACATCGAAGAACCTGTCAGGGAATCTCCTGGAAAATTCGATCAGACCGGTTCCTTCAGGCATTGCCGCGGTAACTGCAATTATCCTTGAATCTTCGGCTCCAAGCTCTACCATGGTCCGTCCAAAAACTTCTGTGTAAGAAGGAGCGGACTCAGGACTTCGAGGTGTACATTGCCCGGTTTCCACGTCGAAACAGCCGACACCATGAAAATAAACCGGGTTTTGTTCCGCCTGCAGATACCCCTTGCCTTTGGTTGTAGTGACATGTAGGAGGACAGGTTCTTCTAATTGTTTGATATTGTTTAAAATAGAGATTAGATGCGACAGGTTGTGCCCATCTATTGGTCCAAAATAGTCAAAATTGAAAGCCTCGAAAAGCATGCCAGGGGTGACAAATGCCTTAAATGACTCTTCTGAGCGCTTGGCCAGTTGATATACGTTATTGCCTATTCTTGGCAGGGATTTGAGGAATTCACCGAATTCTTTTCTCCAAGCCTGGAGCTTTCCGGCTGAGAAAGTACGGCTCAGGAGGGAAGAAATAGCACCGACGTTCTTTGAGATGGACATATCGTTATCGTTTAAAATAACGATCAGGTCCTTGTCTTTATGTGTGTCTCCCGCCTGGTTCATGGCTTCATATGCCAGGCCGGCAGTCATAGAGCCGTCTCCGATTACCGCGATTACTTTTGACTTTTCCTGTTTCAACCTTTTCGCACAGGCTATTCCAAGCCCTGCTGAAATGGATGTTGAACTGTGTCCGGTTGTAAAAGCATCGAATCTACTTTCAGCGATCTTTGTAAAACCTGAAATACCCCCATGCTGGCGGAGTGAATTGAATTTTGTCCTTCTTCCGGTCAGCAATTTGTGGGCGTAGGCTTGGTGTCCGACATCCCAGATGATCTTGTCCCGCGGGGTATCGAAAACATAATGAATGGCGATAGCCAGCTCAACAGCTCCCAGGCTGGAGGCCAAATGACCGCCCGTTCTGGAGACCACATTGACTATCGTTTCGCGTATTTCATTTGCCAGTTGTGGCAGTTGGGAGCGGTCGATTTTTTTAAGATCATCGGGGGAATCTATTTTTTCAAGCAAACCCAATCTTCAGCTCCTTTAATGATTCCTTTCAATTATATAAAGTGCGATGGCCCTTAAAGGATCGGCTTTTTCATCAAAACCTTTCAGGTTCTCCAATGCTCTTTCAACAAGGTCCGTAGCTTTTCGTTTGGCATCTTGAAGTCCGAGCAGGGCAGGGTAGGTGTTTTTCTGCCGTGCAGAATCGGTGCCTACAGCTTTGCCCAAAATTTGAGGATCACCAATAACATTCAATATGTCATCAACAACTTGAAAAGCCAATCCTATATTTTTACTGTAATTTTTCAGGCGCTCGATCTGAGCTTTATTTCCATTTCCAATCAAGGCTCCTGTAACCACTGAGGCACTTATCATCTCTCCTGTTTTCAACCTGTGCAATTCTTCCAAATCCTTCAAGGTCAAAGGATGGCCTTCAAATTCCAAATCACGTGCCTGACCTTCTATCATTCCTCGACAGCCGGATGCCCTGGAAACTGTCTGGATTACTTTCACCCTGGCTTCTAACGGCAGTGTTTGCATGTTGTTTTCCAGACTCCAGTCTGCAAGCAGCTCAAAGGCGGTGTTTAAAAGGGCGTCTCCGGTAAGCACGGCAACGGCTTCGCCGAAACGTTTATGACATGTTTGGGTGCCACGCCGCATATCATCGTCATCTAGAGCGGGAAGATCGTCATGTACCAGAGAATAAGTATGAATCATTTCCAAGGCACATGCAACAGGGACAGCGTTTGATGTCTGTCCTCCAACAGCCTCACAAGCGGCAAGGCATAGAATAGGACGCAACCGCTTGCCGCCTGCAGTGAGACTGTATTTCATTGGTTCGAGCATCCTCTTTGAAATTGTATATCTATCAAGATATTCTTCAATAGCACTGTTTATTTCAGCCCTTTTTTCCAACAGGTAATTGCCTAGATCCATAATTATTTCATCTCACTGTCTGTTATATCAGTCAATTTCATCTGGTTTGAAATCCTTGGCAATTATTGTTCCCTGGGCATCTTCCAGCAAAAGGCTGATTTTTTTTTCAGTCTGTTCGAGCTGTTGGGAGCAAAAGCGCGACAATTTGACTCCTTCTTCGAACTTTTTAAGAGCTTTTTCAAGTGACAAATCACCTTTTTCAAGCTCCTGTACTATTT
>JALVQM010000309.1 GCA_027025615.1 Desulfobacteraceae bacterium
ATATTAGGATCAGACAAGGAAAGAGCCTGATCGAATTGCTGAACATTGTGAAAGTTGTCCGGCGGTAGGGTAACGATCCGGTTTTACGAGCCAAAAGCCCTGGTCGATGAATCTGCCCTGTGGCAGTTATTTGAAAAATGTAAGCAGGTTTTCCCGTTGCCTGGCTGACAAACCGGAAGGTGACAATATGCGTAAAATATTTTTAATAGTTTTGCTCTTGCTTTTTGCCGTCACTTGGCCTGTTTTTGCGGCTGACGGGAAAGGCAAAACGTTTCTTATTCATGCCAAAACATCACTTAAGATTGATGACGCCCAGATATGCGCGGTTCCCAACGTTGCTTGGGCAGCCCTTTCAAAAGGATATTCTGTTACAATCCTTTTTGATGCCGGCGGGGTGACCGCGATCAAGAAAGGCGGAGCATTCGGAGGGAATAAAACACCCCTGGACAAAGCAGGTCTGCCTCAGCGGGAGAGAAAATCTCTTGCCGCCCAGTTAGGCCTGCCTTTAGCAAAGATACCCAAAAACTATGGAGGATACGTTCGTTTTTTAAAGCAAGAAAAAGGAGTAAAACTTTACGCCAACAGGACCATGATGCTTCTCTATAAGATAAGGGAAGATATGATCGAACCTGCGGTCACTCCTGTGGGGCTGGAAAAGATGATAGAGTTGTTCGAAACCGCTGACGTTTATGTGGCTTATTGAGAAGTAAACTTTATTTGGAGGAAAAAATTGATGAAAACTCTGGTATGTTATTGCTTTGGTTATTCGGCTGCAGATATAGAACAGGACTTAATCAAAAACGGTAAATCTACTATTATGAACAGGATTATATCTGAAAAGAAAAATGGCGCCTGTCAGTGTGCTGACAAAAATCCAAAAGGCCGGTGATGTCTGGGAGATGTCCGCCGGTTGGTGGATCAGATCATAAAGCGTGAAGGGATAGTTCAGGAGCCTTTTCCCGTGAACTTTGGCTGATAAGTAACCGAGGAGGGATTACAATGAAAAACAGGCGTAAAATAGAAATTTTCAGTGCAGGATGTCCTGTGTGCAGGGAGACGATTCAGATGATAAATCGCATGGCCTGCCCGTCTTGCGAAGTTATTGTACACGACATGCAGGATGCGTCTGTGGCAAAGCGGGCAAACGATCTTGGGATTCGTTCCGTGCCGGCAGTGGTGATAGACGGTAAACCGGCGGGTTGCTGTCAGGGAAGGGGCCCTGATGAATCCGTGCTTCGTTTGGCCGGTTTGGGCCGGAGGCCAAGCTGACAGCCTCGGGATAAAGTAAAGCAAGAGGGAAAAACGTTTTCCGGTAGGTTTAGTCCGTTGATGATGGGCCGGTGAATTTTCCCGGCAGCATCATGATGAAGGGCAGGGCGGCCAGGCCGAAAATGGCGCTTAAAAAATAAGTCATTCTCAGCCCGATATGGTCGCCTATAAAGCCTACGATTACTACCACGGCCGAGCGGGACATGAACGATATCAGCATAAACATCCCGTTTGCTGCAGCCGGGCTGCTCTTTGCGTGTTCCTGAACCATGGCCAGCATAACCGGTGTGGTGGAAAGGATAGTGAAACCGGCGACCAACAGAGCCCCAAAGCGGATCCATCCACCGAGCCAGGCAAAAAGGACCAGGGACAGAGGTCCTCCAACCAGGGAAACCAGCAAAATCCTCCGCCGACCGAAGTTATCGCTCAGGGGACCGGATGCCATGACACCGGCCACGCCGCAAAGTTCAAAGATGGTCAGGGCCATGCCGGCCAGCCACAGGTTGCCGGTTTCAGATTCAACAAAGGTCGGCAAAAAGGTCGTTAAAGAAGCGTGCATGAAACCCCGGGCTACCAGGATAGCCGCCAGGGGCAGTAAAACAGGCCGCATTTCTTTGAAGGTGGTCAGCAAGCCGTTGCGCTGTGATTTTTTGACCGTGATCTTAACGGCGCGGAATTTCAGGAACAACCAGGCCGAAGCAGCTATACCCACTGTCATTATCGGATAAATACCTTCCAGACCGAACAAGGACACTGCACCTACGACAACAAGAGGGCCCAGGGCCCTGGCCAGCTCTCCTCCGGTCATGAAAAAACTCATTCCCTTGCCCTTGCGCTCTCCTGCCAGGCGCGAGACCATTACCGGAGCCGGTACATGAAAAACCGCTACACTTATTCCGGCAACGAATAACAGGATCAACAGTACTCCGTAGCTGGAAGCCAGGCCGAGCAGGCTCATGGGGATAGCCGTCATGGCAGGTGCCAGGATTATAAAATAACGGACACTGGTACGGTCGGCCAGGGAACCGAGCAGGGGATTTGCCAGGGCCGGCAGTTGCATGACAGTGGACAAAAAGCCGGCCTGGGTCAACGAAAGGGATAATTTTTCAATCAAAAGCGGCAAAAGAGGCGCAAAAAAGCTTGAATAAGTGTCGTGAATGAAATGACAGATGGACAGGATCAGAATCTGGCCTGTTTGAAACCGCTTGGATGATTTTGGCCGGCTTTCCTGTTTTTCCACGGTCGCCTGCTGTTTCATAGTGATGGAGCTGCCCTTTCCTTGGTTGCATTCCAGCCCCCGGGCCTTATACTCTCTCCATGGCCATTTGGCAATTCAGATTATTACAACAGTCTAAACCTGGCTTGCCTCCAAAAGTTTTCCCGGCTGTGAATGGACTTGACAGCGACTGACTTCTTTGTAGAGGGGCCTGTTTTCAGGGTGCCTGGCAGCAGCTGTTTGTTTGAAATCAGGCCGGACTTTATCATCGATTGATCCACGAGCCAATTGACAACCAAATTGAACATGAAATAACATATTGATTTTACAGGCAACAAAAACAAATGTATGCTGATGCCGGCCACTTGCCGGAAGTGTAAGGCAGATTACATTCAGACCTGGATCCATGGTTTAAATTATACCAGAAACACAAGGGGGAACTATGAGAGCCAATCAGGATCGTACCAAGCTTTGGTACCTGAAAAATCTGGATATCTTCAGTCATCTTCGGGACGAGGTTCATGAAATGATCGCCGATGCCTCGGTCATGCGAAAGATAAAAAAAGGCGAACGCCTTTACCTGCAGGGATCGGCTGACAAAAATATCTACATTCTCAAAAAGGGCGCCGTCAAGATCACCAAGCTGACATCCCACGGCAAAGAGATTATCCTGGACATTTTCAAGGGCGGCTCGATCTTCGGGGAAATGTCGGCCATTGATCCCAGGGAGCGGGATGAATCGGCGGAGGTGGTGGAAGATGGCCTGATCTGCACAATGAACAGGGACCGTTTCCAGGAACTGATGCAGGCTGTCCCGGGTCTTTCCATCAAGATAACCAAGATGATTCGATTCCGGCTATGGAAGATTGAAAACCGCTTGCTGGACCTTGTATACAGCTCGGTGGAGCAGCGCCTGGCCAAGACCATAGTCAACCTGCTTGAAGATTTCGGCATTCCCCACGATAAAGGATACCTGCTCAAAATCCGGCTGACCCACAACGACTACGCCGACCTGATTGCATCGACGCGTGAAACTGTGACGGCTACATTTAACAAGCTTAGAAAAAAGGGCCTGATAGATTTTGAAGACAAATATGTGGTGGTACCTGACATGGAGAAATTGAAAAACCTCTGCTGGTAACTTTCAGGGAGTAGGATTTTGGCCGGCCCTTAGGTATAATCACTGCACGGTTACCGAACTGTCTTTTCCAGACTTGCATGATCAGCGATTAAATCACCTAAAGCCTAGCTTTTTTGAAAGGAGGAGGTTGAGTTTGTAATGGAATCCAGACTTGAAGCAAACATAGAACAGATCCTGAAAAAGGCTGAAGACATGGCCAGGCTGAGCCGCGACGAGGCCCTGGCCTTGATGCGGGTAAAGAAACATAGCAGGGAGGCTTATGCAATCATGCAGGTCGCCAACCGGATGTCCCGCAACCGGTTTGCCGAAAAGGGTGAAAATCATTTTCACATCGGTCTTAATGTCGAACCTTGTCCCATGGACTGCCTGTTTTGCAGCCTTTCCCGCAAGGCCGGAATATTCAGGGAAAAAATTGAATTTCCCATGGAACAGGTGCTGGCCTGGGCGAGGCAGGCCGAGGCTCTCGGTGCTGATGCTCTCAACCTGATGACAACCGGGACTTATCGGTTCGAACAGTTGCTGGAAGTCGGCCGTGTGTTGAGCAGGGAAATATCCATCCCCCTGGTAGCCAACACCAGGGATATATCCCACCGGGAAGGCGAAGCCTTGCTTGATGCAGGTTTCGTGGGGGCCTACCATGCTGTGCGGCTCGGTGAAGGCAGGGATACTCCCCTGCGCCGGGAAAAACGTATCAATACCATCGGTGTTTTCAAAGATGTAGGATTGCTGTGGATGAACTGTGTTGAACCGGTCGGCCCGGAGCATTCGGCCGAAGAGATTGTCGACCTGATTCTGTTGGCCCGCGATAACGGCGCCACTTACAGTGGCATCATGCGGCGTATAAATTTTCCGGGCTCCCCAATGGAGCGTTTCGGAATGATAAGCGAATTGGAAATGGCCCACCTGGTAGCTGTAAGCCGGCTGGTTATGGGTAATGTTCCCAAGGCCCATTGCACCCACGAGCCCCATGCGGCTTCACTGATGGCCGGGGCCAATCTTTTTTTCCCGGAGGTAGGCTCCAGCCCACGGGACGGACAGGTTGACACGGCTAAAGGCCGGGGTGCGGGCATTGAGTTTTGCCGGAAAATGCAAAAGGAGATGGAGTGGGACCCGGATCTGCCCTCTAACTGTTTCAATGGGAACGAAACCGGACGCAAACCGAAGAAATAGCCGAAGTTAAGGAGGATAAGCATGTGTCTAATAAAAAAATACCTTTGGGTTGGTTTGCTTTTCAGCTTCTTTTTAATGTTACACCCGCGGCTGTCCTTCGCCGGTGAACCAATTCCAATCGGTACCTGGAAAACCGCCCAGACCATCCAGCCCTTTTTCTATGATAGATTCCTTCAGGATTCGATGAAAAGCCGGATTTACACTTTTACCAATCCGGCGGACCAGAAAACTGCACTTCTGGCAGGCAGCCTGGATATGTGCGGTACTACCCTGGCCCATGCCATCTATTCCGCTTCACTTGGTCAACCTGTGGTAGTGGTTGCGGCGCTGTGCAACAAGTGCTCAGCGTTGGTAGTAAAAAAAGACGGCCCGGTTCATTCAGAGGCTGACCTGAGAGGTAAAAAAATCGGGTATGTCCCCGGTACCATGCACGAAATCCTGTTGCGGGAAATGCTGAAGCGCAACGGCATATCACCCCAAAAGGACGTCAAGCTGATCCGGGTGGATTTTTTCGACATGGGAACGGCACTTGCCGGGGGAAACATCGATGCTTTTCTTTCAGGTGAGCCTTTCCCGACCCTTGCTGTTAAGCAGGGTTACGGCAGAATTCTTTCCTATCCGTATTATGGTGATTCAATTGGAACCATAAACGCCGGGATGCTGGTCACGCGCGCCAGTGTCAAAAAACGTCCCGAAAAGATAGCCGCCCTTGTGCTGGCCCATGCCAGGGCTACGAGATACCTCATGCAACATAGCAGGCAATGGCTGCAGCGGGCGGCGTCCTTTGGAACCTCCCTGGATGTCCTGGAAGCTGCTGCACCGAACATGGAACTGGCCTGGAATATGGATGCAACTTATATCAAGCAAGCCAGGGCGTTGGGAAGTCGTATGCAGGCCTTGGGGATTATCAGGAAGCAACCGGATTACGAAAAACTCTTTGATCTTTCGTTTGTCAGGCAGGCCGGGGAAAAACTCAAATGACAGGTCGTTTATCAGCTACGGCCAAACCTCATAGGGCTTTGAACTGGCTGCTTCCAGGGATTTTGTTCCTGATCTGGCTTGTGGCCTCTGAAACCGGTTTGGTTCCATTTTACCTGTTACCACCCCCCAGGGATGTTGTGGCAATGGCTGTAAACTATATTTTCGGTATCGCCGGACAGGATGCTTATGCAGGCCGCTTTTTCCGGGATTTTACTGCAAGCGGTACGCGGGTGCTGCTGGGGTTCGGACTGGCGGTTATCACCGGTATTCCCCTGGGCGTGCTTTCCGGAAGGCTGTCCCTGGTCAACAAGCTGTTGAGCACCACCATAAACGCTTTGCGATCTGTTCCCGGTATCAGTTGGCTTCCACTGGCGATGATCTGGTTCGGCATTGGAGTTAAAACCACTGTTTTTCTTGTGGCCATGGCGGCTTTTTTCCCGGTATATATAAATACCGAGGCCGGTGCCCGCCAGGTCAGCTCCACTTTGCTGCAGGCAGGAGCCATGATGGGAGTGGGCCGTTTGCGCGGGACCTTTGCTATTTTGCTGCCGGCAGCCATGCCCAATATTATAACCGGACTTCGCCTGGGCCTGGGTATCTCGTGGGCCTATCTGGTTCTGGGTGAGTTGACCGGTGTGCCTGATGGTCTGGGAGCCCTGATTATGGACGCCCGGATGCTGGGGCGGATCGATATCATTCTGGTGGGCATAATTTTGATTTCCCTGATAGGTCGTCTATTCGATTTGGGGCTTTGTCGGCTGTTGCGACTCAGTTTCAAAAGTTCCAGGAGGATGTCGTGAAGACAAGCCTTCAGATGGTATTTGCCCAAAAAAGCTTCCAGGCTTCACCGGTTTTGCTCGAGGTCGAGCATTTGAGCAAATGTTTTGTTACCAACGGTTCTGGAGAAATTGCCGTGTTACAGGACATCGGTTTCAGGGTTCGGCGCGGAGAACTTGTTTGCATTCTGGGCCGCAGCGGGTGTGGTAAATCGACTCTGCTAAAAATTCTTGCAGGTTTCACTGCGCCCAGTTCCGGCACTGTTCTGCTGAACAGCAGGACGGTTACAGGTCCCGGACCGGACCGCTGCATGGTCTTTCAGGAGGATGCCCTGTTTGGCTGGCTTACAGTCAGGGAAAACATTGCTTTTGGGTTGAAGGGGCGTTCCATGAGCCGCGGCGAAAAAGAAAAAGAGGTGGATCGTTTCCTGTCGCTGGTTGGGTTGGCGGATTTCGGTGATTATTTGCCGGTGGAAATTTCGGGCGGCATGAAGCAGCGGGTATCCCTGGCACGAGTCTTGATTCTGCAACCCGAGGTCCTGCTCATGGATGAACCCTTTGCTGCTCTTGATG
The DNA here is from genome assembly GCA_027025615.1 of Desulfobacteraceae bacterium. Taxonomy (GTDB): domain Bacteria; phylum Desulfobacterota; class Desulfobacteria; order Desulfobacterales; family Desulfosarcinaceae; genus JALVQM01. Next base: position 7,127 of record JALVQM010000309.1, read on the forward strand.
CCCAGACACGCGAGCAGATGCAGGATCTGCTGCTGAGGCTCTGGGGGAAACTGTCACATACCATAGTTTTCGTGACCCACGATGTGGGAGAAGCAGTGCTGCTGGCCGATCGGATCTTGATATTCAACCAGGCGCCGGGCAGCATCAAGGAAGAGATCCATATCGATCTTCCCCGGCCGAGAAGCAAAGATGATAACAGATACTATGCTCTTTGCCGTTCAATCACTTCAAAAATAAAAGCAGTTTAGGCAAGTTGAATTGGATCTGCCGGAACAGACACCGTCAAAGTGCTTTGGCCCGCCGGCCGGGGTATATACCGGGTTCCGGCAAAAATCGAACGTATCCGGAAAGAGCAAGGTTATAAAGCAATCCAGGAATCAGGGAAATTTGTGATTTCAATGAATTTTGCGAAATTATTGCCTGGAGACAGGATTGCGTCCTACGATTGTAGTGGGTTCAACCTCAACCCGGTTTTGTAAGGAATTTACAAATTCTCCGACTATGATTTATAGCTTGCGCGGCAATAGCCGGTTTGTTGATATACAGAAGCGCAAGGTTTAAGCACTTTTTCCGGAAAAACTTCCGGGTAAGGATAAGCAACGATGGCACAGGCAAGAAGCAGAAAATGGTTTGGTAAACTGGTCGTTATAGGGCTGATAGCACTTGGGATTATAGCTTTTTTGTATTTTGATTTGGGGCAATATTTTTCCCTTGGCTACCTCAAGGCATCCCAGGAGAAATTTCAGGCCCTCTACCAGTCACACCGCTTTGCCGTGATTGCCGCCTATATGGGCCTCTATATAGTTGTTACCGGCCTGTCACTGCCCGGAGCCGCGGTGCTGACCCTGGCAGGCGGGGCCCTGTTCGGTCTGGTCGTTGGAACGTTAGTTGTTTCGTTTGCCAGTACCATAGGCGCAACCCTTGCCTGTATTGTAGCCCGCTTTTTGCTGCGGGACTGGGTCCAGGACAAATTCGGAGACAAACTGGCTACCATCAACGAAGGGATTGAAAAGGACGGAGCCTTCTACCTTTTCTCCCTTCGCCTGGTACCGATTTTCCCGTTTTTTATCATTAACCTTGCCATGGGGCTTACCCGCATGCGGCTCTTTACTTTCTTCTGGGTATCCCAGGCAGGCATGCTGGCAGGCACCCTTGTATATGTAAATGCCGGCAAGGAACTGGCCCGTATTGATTCCCTGTCCGGGATCCTGTCGCCGGGAGTGCTGATTTCTTTTGCTGTTCTGGGCCTGTTTCCGCTAACGGTAAAAAAATTGCTCGCAATTTACCAAAGCAAGTTCAGAAAAATCGATAAGAATGAGAAGCAGGGTGACAGCCGGGCAAATCAGGGAAACAAGTTCAATACTTTTGTGGTTTGAAGTTTAATATTAAAAGATGTGAAATTTATGCAGATAACAATTCCAAAAATATACATCCACGGCTGGTCAGCCGTACTGATATTTGCTGTATTGTTTTCCATGGCAGCTATTGCTGGTGCGGTTGAATTTGACCGTGCCCACTCAGGTTATGAGGCACTCCTGAAGCAATACGTAAGTAACGGCAGGGTTGATTACAAAGGCCTTAAAGAAGCTGGCAGCAAAACGTTGGAGCGCTATCTGGACGAAATTGCTGCTGTGACTGAAGCAAGATTCAATGGATGGACTGAATCCGAGAGGCTTGCATTTTTAATCAATCTTTATAATGCTGCCACCCTGAAGTTGATTGTCGACCACTATCCGCTGAAAAGCATTAAGGATATTGGCAGCTTCTTCAAGGGGCCCTGGGACCGGCCGGTTGTGCGCCTTTTTGGCAGAACAATAACCCTGGACAACCTTGAACATGACATTATACGCAAGCAGTACGGTGAACCGCGTATTCATCTGGCACTGGTCTGCGCTGCCAAAAGTTGTCCTCCCTTACGCAGCGAGGTCTATCTTGCCTCAAGGCTCGAAACACAGCTTGATGACCAGAGCAGGAGTTTTTTGGCAACACCTGCTGGTTTACGAATTGAGCCTGGACGGAAGATAGTTTATTTTTCTTCCATCTTCAAATGGTATGGAAAAGATTTTATAGAAAGGTTTTCGCCACGGTCAGGGTTTGCCGGGCTTGATAAAACCGAAAAGGCTGTGGCGAATTTCTGCAGCAGATATCTTTCCGCATCGCAGCGTGATTACCTAAAGGCTGGGAAGTATTCGATAGAATACCTGGACTACGACTGGTCTTTGAACGCGAAGTAATATTTGCCTGAAACAGACCGGCTTGCCGGCCTTGGGAGAAGACAAATGACAGACAAAGAAAAAGACACAACGATCGTTAGTCCTTGGGATGAGCATAATCGACAATTGGTGTCCCATGTTCGTCCGCTTGACTGGAAAAATCCCAAGCCTGCTGCCCGCTACAACCTGGTTGTCATCGGTGCCGGAACAGCCGGGCTGGTCTGTGCGGCAGGTGCGGCCGGCATGGGGGCAAAGGTAGCCCTGGTTGAGCGCCACCTCTTGGGCGGTGATTGCCTCAACGTGGGTTGCGTGCCGTCCAAGGCCTTGATCAAGGCTGCGCGGGCTGCCGCCGCCGTCCGCGACGCCGGCGAGTTTGGTGTGCATGTGCCCGACGGTGTTACCGTTGATTTCGGACAGGTCATGCAGCGCATGCGCAGGCTTAGAGCATCCATTGCGCTTAACGACTCGGCCAAGCGGTTCAGTGATCTGGGAATTGACGTGTTTATTGGCCAAGGCCGCTTTGTCGATGCCAACACTGTTGATGTTGACGGACAGCGCCTGGTTTTTAAAAAAGCCGTAATCGCAACCGGAGCACGGGCCGCTGCGCCGCCCATAGAGGGCTTGAACAAAATAGATTATCTGACCAATGAAACTGTATTTTCTCTCACCGGACTTCCCGGGCGGCTTGCCGTTATCGGGGCCGGACCAATTGGTTGCGAAATGGCCCAGGCTTTTGCCCGCTTTGGATCTGAAGTATTCCTGTTGGAGACCATGCATGGCATTCTGGCCAGGGAAGATCATGATGCTTCAAAGATAGTTCTGGAATCTATGCTGAAAGACGGGGTGAAATTCCTGTGCTGCGGAAAACAGTTGAAGCTGGCAAAAGCCGAAGGCGGTAAAATCCGTCTGACTGTCGAGTCTCACGGCAAAATGTACGATGAAGTGTTCGACCAGATCCTGGTTGCCGTGGGACGTGCCCCGAATGTTGAAAACCTGGGACTGGAAGCGGCTGGCGTGGCTTTTTCCAGAAAAGGAGTGCAGGTTAATGATAAACTGCAGACAAGCAAACCCCACATTTATGCGGCCGGCGATATTTGTTCTCCTTACCAATTCACCCATGCAGCCGACTTCATGGCGCGCATCGTTATCCGCAACGCGCTTTTTTTCGGCCGCGCCAAGACAAGTGCACTTACCATTCCCTGGTGCACCTATACGGAACCTGAAATTGCCCATGTCGGGCTTTATGAAAAACAGGCCGGAGAGCAAGGTATTGAAATCGATACTTTCAGCCGCAAGTTGGAAGAGGTAGATCGGGCCATCCTCGAAGGCCGCACCAACGGGCTGGTGCGGGTCCATGTGCGCAAAGGTACGGATAAAATTGTCGGAGCTACCATTGTGGCGTCTAACGCCGGAGATATGATTTCAGAAATAACCCTGGCCATTACGCAGAATTTGGGCCTAAAGCAGATAGCTGATACCATTCATCCCTACCCGACGCAGGCCGAGGCTATCCGGCAAATTGGTGATGCTTACAATCGAAAACGTCTGACACCGTTAGCCAAGTCTTTGTTTGCCCGTTTGATGGCATGGCGCAGGTGATAACCGGAATTACAATAAGCTGCCTATGATGTGGTTGCCGGTACGGGGCTCAACTGCTGGTGTTAACCCAGTAGATAACACTGGCCGCAAGGTAGTAAAAACCGAGAAATTCGATGATTAAAAATATCCAGTAGTAGAACAGGCGACGGATAAGGGTTGTCGGAACGAGAATGCCCATGCCTACTACAGCCGCACACCCAAGCGAGTAGAAGGTATAAAAATAGCCCGTTGTCACAAGGCCGGTAAGAAAAAACATGCTGATGTTCATAATTACCATCATATTGTTTACCCGGCTCAGGTGGCTCCAGAAGTTGCGATGGTCAACATCAAAGGCTTTGCCAAGCTTTGAAAAGCGGTATTTCATCCTATGGTTCCTTCCTCGCAGCGGCTTTATGAGTAGTCAGCAAGACCTGTTCATAGTTAATCTGTCGGAAAATCACTGGAATACTAACATGCAAAATCAGGTAAAATTTTTAACCCACGATTGAAGGTATAAGTTTTCAGCAATTATGTCGACCAACACACCAAAGACAGCGGTCGATTAGCAGGCAAGAACAAGTATGTCTGCAGATTTCAGTGTGGTATGTCCTTTATGACAAGCAGGGATTACCAGACTGAAGTTGCGGGCCTTTTCCCATTTGCAGAAGCGGCTCCGTTTTTGTACCTTTAAAGCGGGCAGTTTCGCAAAAAGATAAACTCCATGTTGTTTTGCAACAAGGCCGAGATCGATGTGTCGCAGGTACCGGGCAACGAGGCGTACATTTTTTGTATGCCGCAAATCCCGAAGGTGCAAAGGATAACGATGTCGGTCCTTGTAGATGCCATGAAAATCTTTTTCGTAAACCATGGTCAGGGATGCCAAAAAAGATGCAGCAAACAAAGCAATTGGATGCCGAGGCCTGGGTCGACAAATACGGTGATGCGCTTTTTCATTTCGCCAGGACCCGCGTCGGAGACAGGGGCGTAGCCGAGGATCTTGTGCAGGATACATTTCTTGCGGCTGTTCAGGCAAAAGAGCGGTACCAGGGAAAGTCATCCGAGAAAACCTGGCTGTTCGGTATTATGAAACACAAGATAATCGACTATTACCGCAGAAAGAGAAATATTGTGAATGTCCATGACTACATTGATGATCCCGACGGTGTTGAAGCCTTTTTCAACGCCAAGGGCGGTTGGCAGGTGCGGCCATTACACTGGAGCTTTAATCCCGGCAAGGCGCACGAAAACAAGGAATTTCTCAACCATTTTTTCCGTTGTTTGTCAGGGTTGCCCCGCCGTACCGCGGACGTGTTCGTTCATCGGGAAATTGACGGGTTAAGCACCGGTGCAATCTGCAAACTTTTTGGTATAACTGAAAACAATTGCTGGGTGATACTCTACCGTGCGCGCATGCTTTTGCGTAAATGCTTGGAATCGATAGGATTCAACCGAACAGAGAAAGGATCCTGACATGAGCCACTGGATGTTTCGTTGCCGGGACGTTACCAAGAAAGTATCCCGATCAATGGATACGCCATTGCCGTTGGGACAGCGCATGGCTGTGGGGATACACCTGATGATGTGCCGCTACTGCTCGCGCTTTCGACGGCAACTGGTTATGCTCAGGAAATTGAGCCGCATTATTGAGGTGACCGACCTGCCGGCTGATGAGCCGTCTGAAAAGCTTTCCGAAGAAACCAGGGAACGTATCAAGGGAAAAATTCGACCTTTTCTTTAATTGTCTTATGTTATGGGAACACCAGGAAGATTAAGTCTTTCTACAGAACTGTAATTTAAAGGAAAGGATTTAAAAATGGCTAGATTACCAATAATCACAAATGAAAAAGCAGATGATAACACCAAAAAAATATATGATGCCATTACATCCAAATTCGGGATGGTCCCAAATATCTTCAAGGGCATGGCCAACAGCCCGGTGACACTGAACGCGTACTTGAAACTTGACGAGTTGATTGCCGGTGGCGGTTTTTCTCCTGTCGAGCAGGACATAGTGCGCATGACGGTCAGCCAACATAACAATTGCAGCTATTGCGTGGCCGCCCATTGGAATGGTTTGCTGGCGCAAAATGTCAGCAAAGAAGAGATTATGCTGATCCGTAAAGGGAAAACCGGCAACCCAAAGCATAAGGCGCTGATTGACTTTACCTTGAAAATTATCGAAACTAAGGGGTTTGTGAGCGACAGCGATCTGGAACGATTCAAGCAAGCCGGTTACACCGACAGGCATGCCGCAG
>JALVQM010000310.1 GCA_027025615.1 Desulfobacteraceae bacterium
GACCTGTTCCTGTAATCCTGGCCGGGTCGAGTCCTTTTTCAGCCACCAGGCGCCTTACAGCAGGTGACAACGGAATCCCGGTGCCTTCTCCAGACGGCAAGCCGGTCTGTAGGCCTTGGTCGGCAGCCACGGTTTCGGTTTCGGCAGCGGATACCGTTTCCGGTTCATCCACGGTATCCACTGACTCGGCAGTTGCAACCGTTACAGACCTCTGTTCCCGGTCTTCTGCAACCAAGGCCTCTATCTCGGCCACCTTGGCCCCGATGGCAACCGTTTGACCGGCATCCACCAGGATCTTGAGCAAACCCTCGACCTCGGCCGAAACTTCCAGGGTCACCTTATCGGTTTCCAGCACGAAGAGGGCTTCGTCCTTGCGGACAAGATCTCCGTCCTGCTTGAACCACTCGGCCAGGAAAGCTTCCTGGATCGATTCACCCACGCTGGGCACTATTACTGGGATGGCCATCTTGATATCCTTTCACTTTCTGTTACCCGAAAGCCTGCTCACTGACAGCGGCCTGCTCCAGCCGGTAGATATGCGGAAAACCAGTTGCCGGGCTGGCTGCCGGTTGGCGCCCGGCGTAGTTTACCTTGCGCTGAAGCAAATCTTCCAGCCGTATTTTGACAAAAGTCCAGGCCCCCATATTGGCAGGTTCTTCCTGGACCCAGACAACTTCTACAGCCCTGCCGTAAGCATTAAAAATCTGCTTCAGCTGCTTTTCCGGAAAGGGATAAATCTGTTCCAGCCTGACCAGGGCCACGTCTCCTGCTCCGATCTTCTGCCTGTAATCGGCCAACTGATAATAGATCTTACCACTGCACAACAGCACCCTGGCAGCCTTGGAGGGCGGTTCAGGGTCATCCAGGACAGGGACGAAGGCTCCCCGGCTCAAGTCATCCAGGCCGCTTAACGCACGGTTGTGGCGCAGCAGGCTTTTAGGGCTCATGATTACCAGGGGCTTACGCCAATCAGCCTTTACCTGACGCCTTAATAAATGGAAATACTGGGCCGGGGTTGTCGGATTGCAAACCAGCATGTTTTCTTCCGCACAAAGTTGGAGGAACCTTTCCAGGCGGGCGCTGGAATGTTCCGGCCCCAATCCTTCCCAGCCGTGAGGAAGCAGCAAAACAAGATGTGACAGGCGTTGCCACTTGGCCTGGCCGGCTGCAATGAAAAGATCGATAATTGCCTGGGCGTTGTTGGCAAAATCCCCGAACTGGGCTTCCCAAATCACAAGGGATTCAGGACGTACAAGGCTATAGCCGTATTCAAATCCCAGCACCCCGGCCTCAGACAAATGACTGTTGAATACATTGAAAGGGGCCTGGTCTTCAGCCAAGTTGGAAAGCGGAACATAGGCCCGGCCTGTTTTGCGGTCAAAAAGAACGCTATGCCTTTGGCTGAAAGTCCCCCGGCCGCAATCCTGACCGCTGAGCCGCACCGGAACTGCCTCGCTCAGCAGGCTGGCAAAGGCCAGGGCCTCGGCGTTGGCCCAGTCGACTGACATGTCTTTTTCAACAGCCTTCAACCTGCGTTCCAGCAGGGCGGCCACCTTGGGATGAAGACTGAATCCGGCCGGGACACGGTTCAACCGACGGGCAAGATTCTTCAAAATCTTTTTGGCAACCGCCGTTTTGACCGCAGCCTGGGAAAATTTACCATGGTAGTTTTCCTGGATACTGTAAAAATGAACTTGCGGGAAAACGCAGACCTCCCCGTGAATCTCCCGGTAAGTTTCCTCAAGCTCCTGCTCCAGGGTCTTGCTTATTGCAGCGACAACGGGAGCAGTTTGGACCTGCTGTTCTTCCAGTTTTTGGGAATAAATTTTATAGGCCGGCGGCCTTTGACGAATCCGTTCATACATAAGGGGTTGTGTGAAATAAGGCTCATCGCCTTCATTATGGCCGTAACGGCGGTAACAGACCAGGTCGATTACCACGTCCCGGCCAAACCGGAAACGATAGTCCAGTGCCAGGCGGGCCACATGGGCCAGGGCCTCGGGATCTTCTCCGTGTACATGAAAAATCGGCACCTCCAGCATCTTGGCGATATCGGTACTGTACTGGGTGGAACGAGACTCCCGGGGCAGGGTTGTATATCCGATCTGGTTGTTGAGTACCACGTGGACAGTGCCACCGGTAGTATAACCCTCAAGCTGGGACATGTTCAGGGTTTCAGCCACAATCCCCTGGCCTGCAAAGGCTGCATCCCCGTGGATCAAAAGGGGCAGGACCTTGCCTGTGCCCCGGGTGCCTGAAAGCTCCTGGCGTCCACGGGCAAGCCCTTCGGCCACAGGATCAACCGCCTCCAGGTGACTGGGGTTGTTTACCAGCAGGGCCAACAAGCGGTGGCCATTGGCCGTGGTAATCTCTGACAGGTAGCCGTTATGATATTTCACATCACCCGAGCCCACAAGCTGCTCGGAATCGTAACAGGACTCAAACTCGGCAATGATTTCGCTTACCGGCCTATTGAGAATATTGGCCTGGACATTGAGTCTGCCGCGGTGAGCCATGGCCAAGACGACCTCCTGTCCTTTAAGGCTACCGAAATGATCCAGGATAACGTCCAGCAGGACCACCAGTCCTTCTGCTCCTTCCAACGAAAAACGGGTCACGGCCAAGTACTTTTTGTTGAGAAATTGCTCAAAGACCGCCGCCTGCACCAGTTTTTCCAGGAAACGGATCCTGGCTTCAGCCGGAAACTGCGGACGATTGCGTACCGGTTCCATTTGCTCCAGGAGCCAGTTGCGCTGCTCCGGGTCCTGGATATGCATGAACTCGACTCCTATGGAGCGGCAATAGGTCTGTTTCAGAAAATCCAGGATTCGGGCCAGGCTGGCCCGTTGCATGAAGGCAAATTCAGGAGTTGGGAACACTGTTTCCAGGTCGGCTTGATCCAGACCGAAAGCCTTTAAATCAAGGAGCGGATGGGCGACCGGACAGGCTTCCAGGGGATCGAGACAAGCCAAAAGATGACCCAGCTGCCTGAAGCCTCTGATCAGAGCAGCCACCTGAACCTGCTTGGTCAGATGCACTTCCTGATCTTCAGTAACCGCGGCTGACCGGTCCTTTCCGGCCCCAAACTCCATTCCTTGGAAAAACCGCTGCCACTGGAGGCTTACGCTTTCAGGATTCTTTAAATAACTGCGATACTTTTCTTCCAATACTTCGATATTGTAAGCTTCCGATAAATTTATCATTGACTACTACCTGGAAGGCAAAAAGATTGACTGCCGGCAATTGCAAAGAACCAGGCCGGCAAAAATATACCGAATAAACAACGAATAAAGCATAGCCGGAATTTTAGCGGCAAGTCAATTCAAACCTGCCATGAACCGACGCTTCATGGCCCTATACAAGTTCCTGAGGATTTGCTCTTGAGACGCAACCAGGTTCCAAGTATAATTCTGCCCACAGGTTGAATAGCCGCATGCCAGGCTGCATCCGGCAAAATCCTGCAGCAGCCAACTTGACCGGAACAGAGAAAATGCGCATACCAGAACGTAAAGAATGCCTTCGCATGCTCACCGAAGTCCAAATGCCGACTCATATCCAAAACCACAGCATAATGGTATGCCGGGTCGCCCTGTTTCTTTGCGACGGCCTGGCTGCCGCCGGGATAAACATCAACCGTGAGCTGGTAATGGCATCTGCCCTGTTGCATGACATAACCAAACCCCGCAGTTTTACCACGGGAGAAAACCACGCCCTCACCGGTGGTCAATATCTGGCCCGACGGGGGTTTCCCGAAGTCGGCGATATCGTTCGCCAACACGTCATCCTTGATTGCTATTTTGCCGGAGAGCTGCCCAACGAAGCTGAACTGGTCAACTATTCTGACAAAAGGGTCCTGCATCAGGACGTGGTTTCCCTCAAAGTCAGGATGGATTATATCGTCAAAAGATACGCCAAGACAGAACAGCTCCGTCGCAGGGCAGAACAGGTTTGGCTGGACAGCATGGCACTTGAAGACAGGATTTTCGGTTACCTGTCAATTTCTCCCGCCCAGCTTGCTGAGAACCTGCCTAGCTGAAAACTTTCCGGCTTTCAGCCCAATTTTGAAATTTCACTGAAAGTCCGGATCTCGGAAGGAAGATCTCCAGGCCGTATCAGCTGGTCAACTTCAAGGGCCAATGCTCTTTCAATGACATTCTGCAACTGAATCAGGTTGCCCGGCCAATGGTAACGCATGAGGATGTCCAGGGCCTCGGGATGAACACCTATTATCGCCTTGCCATGCTTGCGGCATAGCTTGTAGATAAATTCATTGATCAACAGGCAGATATCTTCACGCCGTTCTCTAAGCGGCGGCAACTTGATAAGCAGTGCATCAAGCAGATCGAACAAATCTTTCTGCAACGCCCCGCTCTGAACCAACTCACCAATTTCTCTTGCAGTCGCAGTAATCACCCTGGCCCGTTCACCGGTTTTTCGCTGTTCCCTTTCAAGGGCCTGTAGCAAATTAAGACGCAGGCCCGGCGACAAATCAGCTATCTCATCCAGGTAGATGGTTCCATTTCCGACAGTGTTGATCAGGCCGGTGACATGATCGAGGATGCGGTCTTCTTCCATGGTTTCACTGACACTGCCGCAATTTACCGGCACAAAAGGTTTGTCTGCCCGCTGGCTGACGGCGTGAATTGTCCGGGCTACCAGCTCCTTGCCGGTGCCGCTTTCACCCTGGATCAATACCATGGAATTGGTGCGGGCGGCGGTCTCAGCCAACTCGTATACCTGTTGCATCTTCGGACTTATGCCCAACAGATCATGATAGCGGTGGCGTTGCAGGGAGCGCTTGCGGATCATGTCTTCAGCGCGCTTGATCTTCTTTTCTTCTATTATCCGGTCGATGATCAACTTGAGATGATCGAGTTTGAAAGGCTTCTGGAGATAATCATAACTACCGTATTTCATGGCCTGAATGGCGGATTCCATCGACCCATAGCCGGTGACGATAATGACCTCGATCTCGGGCTTGTACTTTTTAATAGCCGCAAGCAATTCCAGGCCGCTGAATTCGGGCATCTTGTAATCTGTAAAAATTATATCAACCTGCTGATCCTTGATGATATCCAGCGCCTTCAACCCACTGTCCACTGTAATAACTGAATACCCCTGCATTTTCAGGTACTGATCAACCATGGACAGGATATCACGGTCGTCGTCCACAAACATTATCCGCCAATTTTTCATCTTCGCCTCCGACGGTACCCTATCTACCCGAAGCCTTTACAGGTTATGGTTTGGCAACAAAGATCGCGCTGAGCCCCCATCATACGTAGCGATCCACCAATTCCGCAATAAACCCTTCCAGCCCTTCGGGGCCTCGTTCGTCCCGGACCTCTTCGATCAATTGCTTTATCTTGGCATAGGTGGCCGGATCTCTTTCCAGATCAGCGACAGATTCGTAAGCTCCCCCCCTGCGGCCGACGCGGTAGATCAGGCGCTGTTCATCCGGCAGTTGCAGATATTGGTCTACCACCGCCAGCATCTTTTCCTTGTCCCGGGGCAACTTGCCGGAAACTTCCGGCAACAAGTTCATTATGTGATCGCTGGTTATGGTGCTTGTAATACCCTCAAGGTTTTCCAGGAATAGCCTGATTTCCCTGGCCAGCTGATCATCACTCTGCATACTGAATTTTCCGTCAGCCAGATCTTGGTAAAGCGGTACCCGCTTGGGAACCCGCAGACTGCGCAAACGAATGAAATGGGGATTTATCCGGTTCAGTACCCTGGCGGTATCCTCGGCATGCTGCCGCCACAGGTCACGGCCACCAAGGCCTGGCATGACATATTCAGAAAGTTCCATCCCGGCGGCCACCACCCGTTTCCCGGCCTCGATATGCTGGACCGCAGAAACTCCCTTCTGCATAAATTTCAGAACCTGATCACACCCGCTTTCAAGACCGACGTGGACCCGGTCAAGGCCGGCCTGTCGAATTTTCTTTAGCGATTCAACAGACTTGCGGATTATTGTCCGAGAACGGGAATAGGTTGTAATCCTGGTTATCTCCGGAAATTTTTCTTTTAAAAAAGACAAAACTTCAACCAGATCGGCCGTCTGCATCACCAGGTTGTCAGCATCCTGAAGAAAGCAGGCCCCGGTTCCATAGTAAAGCCACAGGGCCACAGAGCGAAAGCTGTCACTGTGTCCCGGACTGGCTAAAATCTGGCTGATGACCGCATCGTTGACCTGTCCGCTGAATCCAAGCTGCCATGAAACAGCTTTTACATTGTCGGCGGCATCGCGGGCGGCCTGGATATCGGCCTTTATTTCATCAACTGTCCGCAGGCTGAACTTACGGCGTTTATAAACCGGGCAGAACCGGCATCTGTTCCAGGGACAATTGCGGGTTATACGAAGTAAAAGACTGCGAGCTTCGTTGGGCGGCCGGATGGGCCCTTGTTCAAATTTCAGGATCATTACCAGATTCCTCCTGATCGCTACCGGCGCAAAGATAAATCTCCAGCGGTGTCCTGGAAATCTCCAGCGGTCCCTTGTCGGTCAACTGGACCACGTTTTCAATTCCGGCTATAAAACGTTTATCTACTACGAACTTGGGCTCAAGGGCAAACACCATCCCGGCCCGCAAAACTTCTTCCCTTCCCCTGGCAAGCAGGGGCTCTTCCACCAATTCAAGCCCGATACCATGTCCAACAAATTTAACTTTCGCACCGGGCGGCCCTAGAAAGGCATCCTTCCAGCCGATTTGGGCGGCACAGGCTACCGATCTGCTGTAGACCTGGTCACAGGTAATTCCCGGCCTTATAAACTCCAGCAGGTCCTGATAAACAGCAACCGAAGCATCGACGGCCTCCCGCACCTCGCCCGGCATCTGACCGATGGCAAACATGCGGGTTTCGTCCATATGGTAACCTTCTACCACACAGGAAAAATCCACCATAACCGGCTCCCCGGGTACAATCGGTTTGTATCCGGCTCCGTAAGGAAAGGCGGCTGATGGCCCCCTGCCGCTGGCCGGAGAATCTATGGCTCCAGTCAAAGCACCGTCTTTGCCACTGAGCAAATGACCGGAATAACCTTCGGCCCTGAAATGCCGTATCCTTAACTTGCCCTCGTGTCCTTTAACCCGGGCGGCAGCTTCTATGATTGAAGCTGCTTTCAGCTCACTCCACCCCGGTTTCAACTGCTGCCTTAAATCTTCAAAAGCCTGTTTGGACACCCGGGCCGTATTCTCCATCCGGCTTATTTCCCAAGCGGACTTGATTGCTCTCTGCCCGAGGATCAAAGCGGAAGCATCCTTGAAACTGGTACCGGGGAAAAGCCTTCGATAATAATAATATTCACGAACAGGCAAGATGTCGAATTCAAGCCCACAACATTTCGGCAATTTCCCGGTCAAGGATTTCACCAGACCGGGGACCTGGGATGTGCTGGCAATCGGAACGACATTCAGGGGCGACTCCTGGTCAGCCCGCCCGGCATCCCGCCTTACCATCAGGACAGGGTCGCTATCAAGCGGCAGATACAGGTAGCCACTTTGGGCCGTTCCACTGTAATAATACAGATCCACCGGCTGGACTATCAGGGCCGCATCCAGCCCGTTTCCTGCCATCAAGCGCTTCAGCCAGCCAATTCTCCGGTTTATTTCTTCAGCGGGAACCTGAGGTCTGAAATTCATTCAACCATCCGTAAACCGATCAACTCAGTTAATTTTCCGAACCATCTGCATTGCTGCTTCTCGTGATACCATCATTCATTGACATGTACCTGACATTACATTAACACCAAAGCCATTGCAAGCAGGCGGTGACCTTCAGCCTGCCCGGGAGAATTGGATGCAAATTCTGTTTGTCTGCACCGGCAATATCTGTCGCAGCCCCATGGCAGAAGGCTTGATGAAGAAAATGCTTTCCGAAAAGGGCCTGCAAAGTGTCAGGGTCGCCTCGGCGGGCACCCATGCCCTGGAAGGTCATCCGGCGTCCGGTAATGCAGTTGCGGTTATGGCCTCCCAGGCAGTGGACATTACAGGCCATCGCGGCCGGCAACTTGACAACCGGATGCTGGCGACATCCGACCTTGTCCTTGTGATGGAACCACTCCACCTCGAATTCATCCGGTATGAATTTACAAACGCAATCGCTAAAACCGATTTATTGGCACGCTTTCACCCTTCAGGGAGGCTTTCCAGGATAGAAGATCCTTACGGAGGCCCACTGCCTGAATACCAGGCCTGCGCCCGGATATTGGCCGGTTGCATCAAACAGGTCCTTGACATGGAAGTTGCCGTTGCCAAGCTGACCATTCGTCAGCAAATCGCAAATCTTCTGACAAGCAAGGCTATGGATTTGGCGGAACTGGCCGCATTTCTGGACCTGACCGAAAAAGATCTTGCCCACCACCTGGAGCATGTCAAGCGTACAGCAAGCCGCAGCGGGAGAAAAATTAAAGTTGTTGCGGCACGCTGCAGAAACTGTGATTTTGTTTTCAGTAAAACCAATTGGTTAAAGCGGCCGGGGCGCTGTCCGCGTTGTAGGCAATCAAGAATAGACGGCCCCTGGATATCCCTCAAACAGGGATAAGGTTGAGTCAGAATAACCGCTTGACATTTCATGTTCTTTCACATAAATAGACCTTCCTGCAGATTGTTGCCCAAACACCGCCGCCCAGCCCACCAGTTACAAATTGATAAATCACATGAAACCCATGCCGGACATAGGATCAGGCCGGATTCCTCAAGCCTGGAGTCTTATCAGGAATGATTAACCTCAGAGAACTGACCAAATATTACGGCGACCTTTGCGCAGTGGACAGGATAAACCTGAATGTCAATCGAGGTGAAATCCTTGGACTGCTGGGCCCCAACGGAGCCGGGAAAACAACCACCTTGCGGATGATGACCGGGTTCCTGGCACCCAGCGAAGGCGATATTGTGGTCAACGGCAAATCGATTCACAGCGATGCCCTGGCCGTCAAGAGCTGTACCGGGTACCTGCCTGAATCAGCCCCTTCCTATCCAGCCATGCTGGTTCACGATTTTTTGGATTTCGTTGGGCAAATGCGCGGTCTCAAGAAAAAACGGCGGACAGCCGCCATTGAGCAACTGGCAGACGTATGCGCCCTGAAAGAAGTAATGCATCTTCCAATTGCCCACCTGAGCAAGGGACTTCGCCAAAGGGTAGGCCTGGCCCAGGCGATGCTGGCAGATCCCGAAATCCTGGTTCTGGACGAGCCCACATCGGGACTCGATCCTAACCAAATCGTGGAAATAAGAAAAATCATCCGTAGATTAGGCAGCCAAAAAACAATCATTATTTCAACCCACATCCTCAGCGAGGCCGAGGCCACTTGTGACAGAATAGTTATCATCAACAAGGGCCGCATCATTGCTGATGGCAGCGCAGAGCAACTTAAAAACCAGGATCTTTCCACCATCAATGAACTGAATCTGGAAATTAGCCGGGCCCAATGGGAAGATGTCAGAAATCTTCTCGAAAGCCTGGAGGTTGTCAAAAAAGTAAAACTGGTCTCAACTTCAAATAAAAGTTCATTGAAAATCAAGGTTCTATGCCAACCCCAAGGAGATCCCCGGGCCGTTGTTTACAATACCATCAAAACAACCAATTGGGTTCTGCTGGAGCTTTACCGGCCCGAACGCAGCCTGGAGTCTATTTTCAGACACCTGACCATGGAGGCCAATCCATGAAAGCAACCTGGCATATTTTTATCAAAGAGCTGAAGGATTATTTTATCTCGCCCATTGCCTATATCGTCATAACGGTCTTCCTGCTGGTATGCGGCTGGCTGTTTTTCTCCACTTTTTTTCTTTTCAACCAGGCCAGTATGCGCAATTACTTTGCCCTGCTGCCAGTGGCCCTATCTTTTGTAATTCCAGCAATAACAATGCGCCTGGTGGCAGAAGAACGCAGCAGTGGATGTCTGGAGCTGCTTTTAACCCTGCCGGTTTCCAACCAATCCGTGATCACGGGAAAATTCCTGGCTGCGACGGTATTTACCGTTGCCATGATCGTTCCCAGCCTGTTTTACGCTCTTCTGATCAGTCTGGTCGGTGATCTTGACTGGGCGGTGGTGGTTACGGGCTATGCCGGCACGGTTTTGCTGACAGCGGCGTACTGTGCCATCGGCCTGCTGGCTTCAAGTCTGACACGCAATCAAATCATAGCTTTCATTCTGGCTATGGTGTTTTGCTTCCTGATTGCCATACTGGATAAAATGCTCTTTTTGATGCCTGCTTTTCTGGTAGCACCATTATCATACCTGGGAGCTGACACCCACTTTCAAAATTTTACCAAGGGTATTATCGACTCCCGGGATTTGATCTACTTCGTCAGCCTGGCATTCGCCGCTTTGTATTCAACCGGACTGGTGCTTGAGGCCAAGCAATAAGCCAGTATTTTCCATAACACCAAGAGTACAACCGATGATACTATTCAACCCAGTAAAACAGCGTTACATCAAGGCTTTTTTATACCTGGTAATTCTTGTTCTGCTCAACGCCGTGGCCATGCAATACTTTTTTCACCTGGACCTTACCCGCTCCCGCCGCTACAGCTTATCCGCAGCAAGCCGCAAAGTAGTTTCCACACTGTCAGAACCTTTGACTATCAAGGTCTTTTTTACCCGTAACCTCCCGGCCCCGTATAACGGTGTTGAGCGTTACCTGAAAGACCTTTTGAAAGAATATTCCCTGTTTGGAAACAGGTATTTCGACTACCAGTTTTACGATGTCGACCCTGAAAATGGACAGTTGGGTTCCAAAACCTCGGCCAACCGCAGCCTGGCCCTTGAATATGGAATCAACCCGATCCAGATCCAGACCATCGAAAAAGACGAAGTAAAATTCAAGAAAGCATTCATGGGCCTGGTAATAATCCACGGTGATACAATTGAGAAGATTGATTCCATAACAAACACCGACGGCCTGGAATACCTTCTGACGACATCGATGGAAAAACTCAATAACAAGGTCAGTGCACTGCTGGCCCTGGAAGACCCTGTAGAAGTAATTCTTTATCTTTCTTCTGAATTGAAAAAGGTAGCGCCCTTGATGGGAATCGGCCGGCTGGAACAATACGCATCAAGGATTGAAAAAACCATCGAAGACCTTAATACAAAATCCTACAATAAGTTCACATTCACGAAACTCGATCCATCAAGTAACACCCAGGCCGCCTCCCAGGCCGAGAAATACCAGCTTGCCCGGGTCAAATGGCCCGAAATGGAAAATGCTTCCGTTAAAGCCGGCCAGGGTACCATTGGCCTGATTGTCAGAAACGGTGATCTTTGGCGAAGTATCCCGCTGCTGAAAGCCGTACGCCTGCCGATCGTAGGTACCCGTTACCAATTGACTCCGCCGGACCAGGTTGGACAACTTATCGATCTCAATCTGAATGTCCTGCTGGGCATCAATGCCGACCTGGGATATTTGGCAGATCACGGCACTCCACAGCTTGGATTTTCCAGACTCAACAACAAACCGGGACTGCGCAGATTTAGCGCACTGGCCGGTCAAAATTACAACATAAAGCCCATCAGACTGGAAGAAGGCATACCGCCGGGACTTAAATGTCTCTTTCTTGTCAGTCCCAAAAAGAAATTCAGCGATTGGGAGCTTTTCCAGATCGACCAGGCTCTCATGCGGGGCACCAACCTGGCCTTTTTCATAGACTCAATGGAAGAAAAACTGCCCGACAGCGGCAGCCCCATCGGACAGGAGCCCGAGCTTGCCGAGATTGACACGGGACTTGAAAAATTGCTCCGCCACTGGGGAATTAATATCGAAAAATCCATTGTCCTTGATCAGCAGTGTTTTCAACAGCAGTTACCCAAATCCATGGGGGGCGGCCAGCGCCCGATCTACTTTGCCCCCATCGTTCACCAGGAGAAGATAAACACTGAAACCGATTTCATGCGTAACATCAAACAGCTCGTCGTATTCAAAGCAGCCGCCGTCCAGCCTTTGAACCAAAGGCTAGCAGAGCAGAAACTCACGGCCTATAAGCTCTTTTCTTCTTCAGAAAAATCATGGACCATTGGCAAAGGCAGCCTGCTGATTCCGGAGTTGCTCAAAGCACCACCGCTGAATGAAATGGCCTCCCAGCCTTTGGCCTACCTTGTGCGGGGCCGCTTCGAAAGCTATTTCAGGGGCAAACCTCTGCCTGAAAAAGAAATTGATGACAAAAAATCCGCCGACAAGAAGTCTCCTTCTGGCCAACAAGCCCAGTTAACGTCAAAAGGGATCTTCCTTGAGCAAAGTTCACCGGCCCAGATTTTTGTTATGGGCAGCGGCAAGATGCTGGCCGACCCCTTGCTGGATCCTGAAGGCAAAAGTAATAATTCGATTTTTATCATGAACCTTATAGATACCCTCAATGATCAGCCGGAACGGGCCCTGATGCGAGGCAAGCAGCAGACCCTGAATCCTTTGCACCATACCAGGGCGGAAGTCAAAACCATTATCAAGGCCTTGGCCATAGCCGGCCTGCCATTGATGGTGGTTGGCAGCGGCTTTGTGGTCTGGTGGCATCGGCGGCGACGTCAAAAAGCTATTCAAAAAATGTTCTCCGGGAGACTGGCATGAACAACAAATTGCAATTCCTGGTGCCTGTTGCGGTAATCATAGCCCTAAGCAGTCTGCTGCTGTTTAGTTACAACAGTCAGAACCATTTTCAACCCCCAAGATTGCCAAAAGTAGTAAAAAGTGAAATAACCCGCTTGAAAATTTCCAGCGCCGGCAAGGATGTTGAAGTTGTTCGCATTGGAGATCACTGGGAAATCATTCCTGAAAAATCAACAGTTGCCGAATCAAAAATAGAATCCATACTTAAACACCTGGTCAACCTTGAATTAACAGCGATAGTTTCCGAATCTGGAAATTACGGCCGTTACCAGATGGACCAGGCCAGGGCCATCAGGGTGGCGGCCTTTGCCGGCCGGAAACGGGTACTAAGTTTTTCAATCGGGAAAACAGCCTCTACCGGGCACCATACCTTTGTCCGGCTCGAAAACAAAAAACCAGTTTACCACGCCCGGGGAAGGCTGCGATCTGTATTTGCTCCTGATCTGGACAAATTGCGTGACAGGGCCGTCCTTGCTTTTGACAAAGACAAAATCGAGCGCATCCGTATCCAC
>JALVQM010000311.1 GCA_027025615.1 Desulfobacteraceae bacterium
TAGGCATCATAGCTCCACAAGTCCTGCCAGTCCACAACCCAATGCAGAGCAGAAAATTTCTTTTTCAGCTTTAGCCCCAGCAGACAAAGAGCGTGAGGCGGTACACAGGTAACCAAGCTGACCTGGAATCCGAGCTCCAGATCCTTTGCAATAGACTTTGCAAGTCTGCTGTGGGCTGCCTTTGCAAACAGAACCTGGGGGGAGGGAAAATATAGCCATCGGTCGACGGCTTTTTTGAGTCCCCCCAACCCTAGTTTACACAGGATTCCGGTGGGATTGATGGTATGCCTGATCTCCCACACCTCGTCTGTGAGTGTGGTTTTCTCTCCGGCACAGACAAACACCAGTCGGTCAAAATTTCCGCTGAGTAGTAGGAGTTTTCTGACCCGTTCATTAAGGCCCGCTCGGCTATGGGCTGCTACTATATAGACAATCTTGTGAACCACCCCTTATTTTCCTCCGTTAAAGAGCAGCTGCTCATATTCCACTGTTTTTTCGTACCTACATATTACAGTGCTAAACAATATTTCATCAGCTGGTGGATTGAAATCTTGAGGAACTGTATAGTCCGCTGCCTTGCCAGAGTACTAAGGGGCGTTTTCAATCACCGTTCGTAACAAAATCTAAGCCATTTCCGCGCTGACAGCATTGTGGTTCGTTGCAAATAGAATGATTATGATTCCTCATCGCACCTTATCAGCACAATAACTACCTCAGAATCACGTTCACTTAGGTAATTGAGAGAACCTCTTAGTATATCCCGCTAGACAGCGCATCACAGCAGAACTGCTGATTATCATACAGATGTCGGGTTGATGACGACATCATGGCCCATTTGAGGCCGTTTAGGGAGCGGGACGAACCAGTTCATTAGGCTTTTCTAAACTATTTTACATAACCCATATAGAAATTCACCGCTGTCCCGTTAACGGGTAAAAAGGAGGCCTGATTCAACCGCAATTGACACAATGAGCTTATCCATAACTTGTTGAACCAAAAAAGAAAATCGGACCATAGCTCATTATAATACGATCTACCCTCAAATACTAAAATATGTGCCAAGATATGAACTCGAGACCCTTGCCAAACAACACCATTCCGGCCGTCCTTTTTGAACCGTATCTCGTTGGTCGCAGTTCGTGACGATGGCTATGGAACAGTGTGCCATAGAGGCACAGCTTAAAGCATCCCAAATCGTGTGCCCGCTAGACTTATAATTCTGCATCGCATCAAGCTTACTATTCCATCCCTGCAGTCTAAAGGCGTGGGATTTACAGGATCCCCTATCGGGGATTTTAAACCGAGTTCAGGTTATTTAGTTACTGCGCTGTACCACCCTCCATTTTTACTTTGCAAACCAAATAGTAATCTTTGTCGCAAAACTATCCGTACCATCAATGTTACGCTTGCAGACAATGGTAGTTGTTGGCACCTTTACGTTGAAATAACGTGATACCCATCCACAGGGAGGTGACTCCTGTCCAAAACAACTCCTTATTTCCCACCCCGCATCCTTCAGATCCAGCGCTACCATGCACCCATCCTGCCAAGCATATATGCTAGAACCATCTACCATAACCTCACAACGCTCCGAAAAATGCCAGAAAAGCTCTACTTCATGGTGCTGTTTGCATTCCAAACTATCTGTTATATGGAACCGTTTGGTCGCTTTATCAAAAGAAATCTCCCGACGATGTAATACCGGATCATCCAATCTTAGATAGCCATTCTGATAACCCACGAATTTATCTTTGTTTGTATCTGATTCCCATTGTTCGCAATCTGCGTGAGCTTTATGGTGCCACATAAATTTACCACCAATGACGGATTGATCCTGTTGGTCGATTCGGACTGTATTGTGTGCAGACGTACCTCGGAAATAGTCACGCCATTTAACTTCTGACTGATAAGAAAATGTTCCTGGATCAACGAGAAATTCCATACCTGAAACACTTAGCATTACCGCTAACGCATCCGCATGCCCATGGGCAGCAATTGACGTATACCCAAGCGGACCTGCATCAACTATCATACGAATCTCTTTCTCAGTTTCAAAATCTGAACCTAGAATATAGTATCCTCCTTCCGGGAACTCTTGCCGCACCGGCAATATGGCGCCACCATTCTTGATAGACAGATATGTCTGTGCTACAGAATCCCCTAACAACCAGCATGTTTTATCGTCAAGCTCTCCCGCTTTAACCTTGAACTCCTTGCGCCCGAACAGTAGTGAGCCTGTAGCAAGAAGAGAACGGTAATGGCAAAAACCCTTCTCCGGCGATAGACGAAGGATATAACCATCATCACCATCGCCAACCATCGGCATATTTCCGCTCTTATCCATCATTGAAGCGATGAATTCCAACATGCACTCCATCCGCTTTTTATACTCCCTGGAAAAGGGGCGATCATTGGCTTGTGCGGCAAGTTCAGCGATCAGAAAAAAATTCAGTACAAACTGCTGATAGAAAAAAGTCTGTTCTTTATTGACACCATCCCGGTAGTTTTGTGCCAGCATTTCCTGCTCAAGAATAGTCTGGCTGATACTCCGCCAGCTATTAAACTGCTTCCAGAATGGCCAACTCTCACATGCCACAAACAGACCGGCAGCCTCTCCAATCAAATGGTTATTAGCTGAGGAGTTTTTTGAAAAATGACCATGGATGAAATCTGCATGCTGAAAAATTACGGCCAGCCAGCGGGACCGAAATTGTTTTCCATCCTCGCCGGAAAAAAGCTCCGAATCAACACCCCCGATTAAACTCCATATATTGGCCCAATTGATTAGACGTATCGCCAGCTCCAGAGAGCTAGTCCAGTTTGGCCCTTTCAGATAAGGGCACTGTTCAATCCAAGAAACAATCTGCTTACTGATAAAACTAAGATAACGTGGATCTGCTGTTAGATAATACGCCTGTGCTACCGTTACCAGATGGTCATGGCGATTCGGAATCCAGATATACTTAATATCACCAACCCGAGCTACATTCCGATAATCAAGCATTTTCCCGAAACGAAGCGGCACATTCTGACCGGACTGGGCGTTTTGATTCCAGTTCGGAATTTTTCCGTAGTTTAGGTTATTCAAGGTAAACAGATTTAGCTTTCCATCCAGGATGAATTCGGCAGCGCGCCGATATTTATCCACATTGACACATCGGGTGCCTGAGAGAACCGGTGCTGCTGCCTGGTTCAAGTCCGGCTCTGGTGGATGCCTAGCGGTAAACATTCCTATCCGCTGTGTGTTCATATAGACGGCCGAGTACATCCGACTCCGGACTTCCTGCCAAGACATACAGCGAAACCGGTTCATATACCAGCTAAGGTCTGGCATAGATAGCCCTCCCTGTCTTCCAATGAACCAGAGAACTATAGTTTGCGAGATAAAATAAAGGCATTACTGGTAGTTAGATCTTCTTCCGACAAGTTCAGGAATTGAGATGCAAGTTGTTTGCGGTCAATATCCGAAGGGGTCTTCTTTTTTCTGTCGACAATGATTTCAAATCCATTTTTTCTAAGGTAATGCAGATGAGTGGAATGTGGTTCCCGATTAAGTAGGAAAGGACGATTCCCTCGAATGATTTGCCACGCAAAATCTGGACAGGCCCAGTGTCCATTCCATTTGTGGGAGTGACCATGACATTTAAAATCGATCTCATGAGACATGACCCCACCTTTTTTCAGCCATTCATACATTGCTCGATAGGTTAATTCAAGATCATCCACATGTTCCAGTACACTCATTGAAAATAGCATATCAATAGTAGATGTCTTAACCACCCTAGTATCATTCCACGGCACAGCATAGTGAATGAAGCGTGGAGTCCAGCTTTCATCTCCGACATGTTGTAAATCTTCCCTTATGGCTTCGATCCGCTTCGGACACAACGATTTTTCAAGTATCTCGTCATTCAGGATATGTTTGGGAAAATCATAGTTTTCAAGTTCGGTAATAATCTGCGGGTACTGTCGGCTGTCTGGTATCTTTTTTTTGTCTTTGAACAGCATTATCAGCTGATCGAAAATTTTCAGATTGTCCGCATTTGCAGTATGATCAACCACATCAAAGGCATAGTAGGATTGAACACCGGAAAGTAGAGCTGCCAATCCGGTTCCCAACGAGTTCCCCGGGCCAAGCTCGGCAACAGTTTCGGGAACGCCTTCCAAGACACCATGCTTTCGGGCTAGAATCAAGTGTCTGAGCCAAACGGAGTAACAATACTCTCCATTCAAAGTACCCGCCACCTTTCTCATTCGTTTACGTCGGTTGAACAACCAGTCGTTCCCGCCAGGAACAAAACTTATTATCCCAGATATAAAAGACTGAATTTTGATCATTTCTTTTGCCCTGAGCCCAATGGCTCATATTTTGTATCTATGCCAGAAACTGAACTTCCCAAAGCTGTCAACGGCCGAACAATATGGCCGACATCCGTTTGACCAGATACTGTAGAGCAGGTCCCCTGTTGTCTGT
>JALVQM010000312.1 GCA_027025615.1 Desulfobacteraceae bacterium
TTGAAAAAATGCTTAATCCACTTCTGGGCAAAAGTGTGGTGTTGTATTTCAGAAAACCGGAACAGCTCAATAAGACACAGCGTTTAACATATCAAAGCGCTGATCAACAGGTCGCCTGACAAAACTCACCTGCCCGAAGGTAAAGTTTTACAATTTAAACCCGATACTTTTTTTGGAGACACGCTCAGTCTATCCCTGGATCCAGCCAGGTAAAATTTAACCCAAAGGCAGGAATAAAAACCTGAATCCATGTGCAAGGTACTGATAATAGATGACGATGATTCAATGTGCAGCCTGATGGCTGAAGTGGTGCAACAATTGGGTCACACCCCGCTGAAAGCCGACTCGGCCCGCACCGGACTTAAAAAAACCTTCAGCCATCAGCCCCAGGTGGTGATGCTGGACGTTCATCTGCCCGACGGCAGCGGACTGGAAATAATCAAGCAAATAAAACAAATCCCAGCTTGTCCGGAAGTCATCATCATTACAGCCTTCGGTGATCCTGACGGCGCTGAAATGGCAATCAAAAACGGGGCCTGGGATTATCTGGTCAAACCCTCACCGGTGGAACGGATAATGTTGACCATAAAACGGGCATTGGAATACCGGCAGGAAAAGGCCGATTCCAGGACTCTCAAGGCATTGCAGCGTGATGAAATAATTGGTCACAGCCAAGCCCTCAACTCTGTCCTTGACAAGGTGGCCATGGCGGCTCAATCAGAAGCCAATGTCCTGATAACCGGAGAAACCGGCACCGGCAAAGAGCTTATCGCCAGGGCTATTCACGCCAATAGCCTCAGGCACAACCACCGGTTTGTAGTGGTGGACTGCGCTGCGCTGCCCGAAAATCTCGTGGAAAGCACATTGTTCGGACATGTTCGGGGTGCTTTCACCGGGGCAGAAAAACAACGCCAAGGGCTCATCCGCCAGGCTGACGGTGGCACACTTTTCCTGGATGAAATTGGAGAATTGCCAATCAGGGCTCAAAAATCATTTCTAAGGGTCATCCAGGAACGCTGTTTCCGACCGGTAAGCGGCAAAGATGAAGTTCGTGTCAACTTCAGACTGATTGCGGCCACAAACCGGGATCTTGAAAAATCAGTCATCCAGGGCCTTTTCCGCAATGATTTGCTGTTTAGATTGCGCTCTTTGAATATTGAAACTCCAGCCCTAAAAGACCGCAGAGAAGACATCCGGTCTCTGACAACGTATTATATAAACCGGCTGTGCGAGATATATGGAACTGAAATTAAAGGGATATCACCTGACTTCATTGAGGTTTTAGAAATTTACGATTGGCCCGGTAATGTACGAGAGCTCTTTCACTGCCTGGAAGAATCACTGGCCCTGGCCTTCCATGAACCTATCCTTTATCCGCATCATTTGCCGGTTCATATAAGGGCAGCGGTAACCCGCAGTGCTGTTTCAGCCAGGATTTCCAGCAAACCCAAATCCACGGCCTGGACCTTCAAAAACCTGGACTGCGCAGACAAGGATAATTTTCTATCAATCCATGATTTCAGAGAAATTGCAGAGCGCCAGTACCTGGAAAGATTATTGATGCTAACCGGCGGCAATCGTAAAAATGCCTGCCGCATATCAGGCCTGTCACGTACAAGGCTTTTCGAGCTGTTAAAAAAGTACGGCCTTTCCAACTCCCCGTCCCGGGCAAATAGCAACCACCGCAGCCCTGTCACTGGTCAAATTGCAGGTTGATAAAATAAAGTCCCAACAATCGGTTCGTTTTTCCGAACAATCCGTCCGCTGAAAAGAACAGTTCAACCAGACCGGGATAGCAAACATATACGAAAGCCTGCCGGCCACAACACAATAAATTGATTTATCAAATAGTTATACATTAACACAAATTACCCCCAATGGCATGATGCTTGCTCATGGAAAAGAAGCAAGGCGGGGCAGCCGGGTAAAAAATTCGAGTTTACCACGATTGCATCGACAAAGACCTCAATCAAATTGCCATGGCAAGCGAAAGGAAAAAGCTTAATGAACTTCTGGATAATGGCCTGCCCTTACCATAATGCAGCTGACAGGTTTTTGCGCCGGATGGTAAAAGAGCCGGGTTATAATTACAGACGATTTACAACTGTCGAAAAGCTGGTGGCAAGACTTCAACGCCCTGTAAACGGAGATCCTGTTTTGGTCCTTTTCCCTGCGAGCAGATGCGAACTGGAAAGTCTTCTTGAAACCCGCCATCTTTTACGTGATCTGCGGATTATCCTTGTCCTGGAGGAAACCACCCCTGAATTCATCTCTATCGGCCACGGCTTGCGACCACGGTATATCAGCTATGCAGATGGTGATATGTCCGACGTGGTTGCCGTAACTGCAAAAATGACGGCGGTTCAAAAACAGGTTCCTTTATACAGGGCCACTGCCTGACTTTGATTCTACTGACTTTTACGCAATACGGCCAGGGATCCGGTCATGGGCAGAACTTCATAAAGACTCGAGGCAATGGCTTGCCGGTAAGCCATGTATGGTCCCTGCCCCCCGTCTGCGGGATTTGGAAAGACATCATGAAAAAGCAAGTAGCCACCGGTTATCAAATGGGGTGACCATTGGTTGAAATCGGACTCGACGCTTGCCTGGTCATGACTGCCGTCTATAAAAATAAGTCCTAAAGCAGTAGTCCAGCTTCTGGCTGCCAGCAGGGAAGAACAGACGAGGGGAACGACTGTCTGTTCCAGGCCGGCCTGCTCTATGGTTCTTCTAAAAAAGGCGAAAGTATCGATTTTAAATTGACGGGGATCAAACAGCTCAGGATCAAAGTACGGTTGCCCGGGTTGTTGTTCTTCCGAACCCCGGTGGTGATCAATGGAAAAAAGAATCTGCCCGCGTTGCCGGCAGGCTGTTGCCAGATAGACGGCCGACTTGCCACAGTAGCTGCCCACTTCCAGGCATGGACCAAGCCTGGCTGCCTCCAGAGCCAGTTCATACAGTCTTTGACCTTCATCAGGATCGATAAAACCCTTTATACCTGAAATAAATTGATCATCAACCATGACATTGCGCACAAAGGTTAAACCTGAAAGATCTCATTTTTTGTTAAAGTCAGAATTATGGTAGATCATCAAGGTTGCGGGCCAACACTTGGCGTGGTTTGGCACCATCTGCAGGACCAACGATTCCTTCTTTTTCCATTACCTCTATTATTCGAGCCGCCCGATTGTATCCAATCCGTAAATGCCTCTGGATCATTGAAATGGATGCTTGACCGCTTCTTGTAACCAGGGCTACGGCTTCATCATAACGTTCATCATATTCTTTGTGCTCACCGCCTTGTCCCTCCTGCTGCACGGTTTCCACAACTGTATTGTCGTACTTTGGAGGCTTTTGCTCTTTTAAGAACCTGCAAATTCGATTGACTTCCTCTTCCGACATGAAAGCGCCGTGAATCCGCTGCAAACGGGCCGCTCCTGGAGGCATGAAAAGCATGTCGCCCATACCCAACAGGTTTTCTGCCCCGTTGGTATCAATGATGGTACGCGAATCTGTTTTTGAAGAAACCTGGAAGGTAAGCCGGGTTGGGAAATTGGCTTTGATTATTCCGGTCAGCACATCAACCGAAGGCCTCTGGGTAGCCAGGATCAGATGAATCCCGGCCGCTCGGGCCATTTGCGCCAACCTGGTCAAAGCTACTTCCACGTCCTTGGAGGCCACCATCATCAGATCAGCCAACTCGTCAATTATTACTACAAGGTAAGGCAATATCTCCGCCGATTCTAATTTATCTCCGGCGGTATTGCTGGTCTTGCTTTTAAGCTTACGGTTGTACTGCAAAATATTACGGGCCTTGAAATTGGACAAAAGCTCGTAACGCCTTTCCATTTCACGAACGGCCCAGCCCAGCGCGTTGGTTGCTTTGCGCGCGTCGGTCACCACCGGAGTTATCAGGTGTGGTATCCCGTCGTACAGGCTCAACTCTATTCTTTTCGGATCCACCATGATGAGTTTGACTTCATCGGGAGTAGCTTTGTACAAAATACTGCAAATCATCGTATTCAGGGCGACACTCTTACCGGCCCCGGTGGCACCGGCAATCAGCAAATGCGGCATTTTGTCCAGTTCGGTCACCACCGGATTGCCGGCAACATCCTTGCCTAAGCAGAGAGTCAGCTTTGACTTTGATTTCTGGTAAGCCTGTGATGCAACTACCTCTTTGAAGCGTACTATCTCACGGTTTATGTTGGGAACTTCGATACCAATAACCGCTTTGCCCGGTATGGGAGCCACGATTCTGATACTGGCCGCCCGCAGGGCCAGTGCCAGATCGTCAGCAAGATTGACAACCCGGTTTATTTTAACCCCGGCTGCCGGAGCATATTCATAGGTGGTAATCACCGGCCCTGGTGTAACCGCTGTCACCTTTCCGTGGACCCCGAAATCTTCCAGTTTTTTTTCCAACATGCGGGATTGCATTTCCAGGTTCTCACGGTCGGCAGC